>CAZNRO010000021.1:12920-16266 GCA_964575745.1 uncultured Caldisericota bacterium
AAAGTAAGGTATGTGGGTGATGCAGTAGCACTTATAGCAGCTGAAACCAGAGAAATCCTTTCCAAGGCAAAGGAGCTTGTAGAGGTAGAATATGAGGTGCTTCCTCCTGTTACAGACCCCTTTGTCGCTATGAGAGATGATGCTCCAAAGGTGCACAGAGACGGAAACATACACCTTCACACTGTGATAAATAAAGGAGACATAAATAAAGGATTTGATGAGGCAGATTTAATCATTGAAAATGAATACAGAACAGGAAGACAGGAACATGCATACCTTGAAACAGAATCTGGTGTTGCATACTATGATGAAAGCACTGATCTCCTTACTATATGGTGTGGAGGACAGTATGCATTTAGAGACCAGGCTCAAATAGCAAGAGTACTTGCCCTTGACCCAAGAAAGGTGAGGGTTATTGCTAACCCTCTCGGTGGAGGTTTTGGTGGAAAGGATGAGATAACTACACAGATACATCTCGCTCTCCTTGCCTATTACACAAAGAGACCTGTAAAAATGGTTATTTCTAGAGAGGAGTCCATGATTTTTTCATGGAAGAGACATCCAATGATTTTAAAATATAGAACAGGCGTTAAGAAGGATGGAACTCTTGTAGCAAACGAAGTATACATCTACGCCGACACAGGAGCTTATGCTTCTCTTGGCGGACCTGTGGTAAATCTTGCTGTAGAACATTCCTGCGGTCCATATAGAATACCAAATACACATATAGAGGGCTTTTGCATATATACCAATAACGGAGTCTCTGGTGCCTTCAGAGGGTTCGGTGTCAATCAGGTAACCTTTGCCATGGAATCTCAAATGGACGAAATTGCAAGGAAACTCAACATGGATCCAGTGGAGTTAAGGAGAAAAAATATCCTTAAGAGGGGAGAAGAAACAGGTATTGGAAGTAAGATTGAAACCAGCATGGGTCTTGACATAATTTTAAAAGAAATGGAAAACTCTTCTATTTATAGAGATAGAGCTAAAGAGAAAAATCTGGGTAAAAAACCGTGGATAAAAAGAGGAGTTGGTGTAGCAATCTCATATCAGGGAACAGGACTTGGAGTTGGACTTCCAGATTATGGATCTGCCTGGATAGAAATGAGAAAGGATGGCGGATTTAATGTATTTGCAGGAAATGTGGATGTGGGACAGGGACTTCAGACGAGCTTCAAACTCATCGCTCTGGAAACACTCTGTTTGAGGGATGAAAGGAAAGTCCATATAATAACAGGAGACACCCATCTTACACCTGACTCTGGCACCTCCACTGCGTCTGCAGGAACATACAGAGGTGGTAAAGCAATCAGTATGGCAGGAATAAAAATGATAGATTTACTAAAAAAACACGCTTCCAGAATGTTAGGCGAGGATAAGGAAAATCTTGAAATAGAGGATGAAACCATCTTTGTAAAGGATAATCCAGATAGAAGGATAAGCTATGAGGAACTTGGAGAAATTCTATTTAAGAAAGGAAGGCTTCCAAAAACTGAAGGGCACTTCTATTTCCCCACATCAAAAACAAAAATACCAGGTGCTTTTGGCCTTCCCCATTACATTTTTAGTTTTTCAGGAAGCGTAGCCCTTGTTGAGGTAAACACCTTAACAGGCAAGGTAAATCTTGTAAAAGCTGTAAATATAATCGACGGTGGGAAGGTAATTAACAAACTTGGTTTTGAGGGTCAATCTGAAGGTGGAATAGTTATGGGTATGGGCTATGCTCTTACAGAAGATACGATAATAAAAGATGGATACTTCCTTACAAAAAACCTCTCCACATACATAATCCCCACTATAAAAGATGCACCTAAAGAGATAGAAACAATACCTGTGGAGACATATGAGGAGCTTGGTCCTTTTGGAGAAAAGGGAATAGGAGAAACTGTAATGGTTCCCATAGCTCCAGCAATAACAAATGGAATCTTTGATGCAGTGGGGGTAAGAATAAGTGAGATTCCTGCCACTCCTGAAAGAGTCTTTTGGGCTATCAGAAAGAGGGAAAATAAATAATCGAACACCTGTTTGGGTTGACAATTTTAAACTTTGTTATAAAATTTTGGATTTGGAGGGTTTGATTTGACTTAATGTCACTTCAATGCCCACCATAGGGCGCTTTGAAGCAACCCTCCCCCTCACCCTCCTCCCTCCCAAGGGTCAGGAGAAAGAAGTCCCTGGCCCTTTCCCATTAAAGAATAAGGTTTAATATTCCACCTAGAAGAACTGCAAAGATCATTTCAGAAAGGGCAATAAGGGTGGCATATTTCCATCCCATTTCTCTCTTTAAAGCTGCAAAGGTTGCAATGCAGGGAAAGTAAAAAAGAGTTATGACTGAATAAATTATGAGTTGCTTTGGAGTCATAACCGTGATAAGTTTCTCTGTGCCAAAAAGAGTAAATAGCATAAACAGAGTAAGCTCTTTTCGTAGAATTCCAAATATAAGAGTTATGCTTGTTAAAGGTGGAAGTCCAAGAAATTTCGTAAAAAACGGGGAAACAAAGGCTACAAACCCGTCTAAAAAACCGAAAACCTTCAGAATCTCAAGAAGGAAACTTCCAATAACTATTATTGGAAAGGCAACATATATAAAATCCTTTAATCTAAACCATGTCTGCTTTAAAACAATGGAGAGAGTCGGTTTTCTTAGAGGAGGCACCTCCATTATCAAACCAAGGCTCTTACCCGGGACAATTTTTGATAAAAATTTTCCTACGAGAAATATAACGATAAAGTCTATCGCATAAACTATAACCACATACTTAAATCCAAGAAATATACCAACAAGACCTAAAATAACTATTGTCCTTGCAGAGCATGGAACAAGTGTCGCAAGCACACTTGCAAGAAATTTCTGTCTCTTTGTCTCCAGTATCCTTGTTCCAAGAACTGCTGGTACATTGCACCCAAATCCAAGAATTAAGGGAAGGAATGCCTTTCCGTGAAGACCTATGGTATGCATAACAGAGTCTGTAAGGAAAGCGATTCTTGCAAGATAACCAGAATCTTCAAGTAGAGAAAGGAGGAGGTAGAATGGAGTAATGTATGGAAGTGCTACGCTTATACCACCCACTATTCCCTCCCCAATTCCATCCCATAGTATGTCCTTTAAAGAGGGTGAAATGGATGTTGAATAAAAAGCGCCCTTCAACCACTCAAAAAATACATCGAGATAACCGGATACGAAATCTCCGAACTTAAATATTCCGTAGAATAGAAGAAAGACACTTAAGATAAGGAAGAAATAGCCAAAAACTGGGTGTAAAAGGACTGCATCAAATATGTCTGAGAAGTATCTTTTAATGCCTCTCTTTACCTTTTGAACTTCATCTGTTAACTTCTTGGCAAT
>CAZNRO010000022.1:0-15035 GCA_964575745.1 uncultured Caldisericota bacterium
TGAGGAACATCGCTACTGCACTTGAGGCATACTATGTTGACTGGAATACTTATCCCTCCAGCTTAACTCCTCTTACTGGATCAGCAGATAGTACTACAAGTAGTAACACAGGGACTTCAGCAACAGGAGAGGTAGGGCCTATAACCTATATGGCGCAGCTCCCAACGGATCCATTTAGTCCTGGTGCAGACTATAATTATAGTGTTAATAGCGATTATGATGCATGGGTTCTCTATACAGCTACCTATAATATAAGTGGGACTGATTACCGTGAATTCAGAGATTCCAATGGAAATGCAGGATCTACAACAGGAACCCCAACTCCTCCTTCATAACTTAGGGTAACAGACTTTTTGTTGGGTTAATAAAACTGATTTATATTATATATTCCTGGGGCAATATTGCCCCAGGAATAGCCATTTATGAAGGTGTGAGGGATTTGAGAATATTCAGCCTATTTAAAAATAAAAAAGGTTTCACACTTATTGAGGCTCTCGTTGCCTTAGTCATACTTGTCTTTCCAATCATGGCAACGCTTGGAGCTGTTGTTACTCTTTACAGACAGACCCACAAAAGGCAACTTGAGCTTCTTGCTGAGAATTTATCTACATACATACTTGAGGATTTAAGAGGAAGGACATTTTATCTAACTCCTGATGCAACGGAAAAGGATAACCTTGAGTATCTTTACAACTCTTTACCACAATCAGAGGATGTAATTGACCCATGGAATGGTGGAACAAGGCAGATGAAATATTCCAGCATAACGGATAGTGTTTATGACACAGCAATTTATAATCCAAATGACCCAAGTTATGAATATCCTTATGTTGATTTTAACTTTTCCTCTCCTGATTCCAATATTGATTCCTATGATGATGTGGCGAAATTTTACAAAGACTTTAAAGTAGAAATCTATCTAACGAGATATGTTGCAGATGAAGCACCGGGTCCAGAGGACGACCCATACAAGTTTTTGTACAAGGCAGATGTAAAGATATATGTAAGAGACCCAAAGGCTCCGAATGGATGGAGACAATTTAAAACTGCATCAACGGAGATAACATACCATGATCCGTAAAGGCGGATTCACATTAATTGAATTAATGATAACAATTGCAATTTTTGCCATTATTATGGTTGGTTTATATCCAATTTATACGCATATTGCAACATTTAACATGGAAAACTATATAAGAACTGCCCTGAATGATAACCTGCGGGCAGGGATGGATAGATTGTCAAGAGAGTTGAGAGAGGCAACAGATGTAATTGATCCAGACAATCCAGATAATTCATTTCCAGATGACCCCAATGAAGCAAGACATTCTATAATTTTCATCCACCCAAATCCTCAAGATCCTGAAACAGATGAGATGGTTAAGTATGTAATTGCTGCCTCATCTGCTTACTCTATTCCCTATTTCCCAGAAGGTAAAGAGCTTAGAAGATATGTGTGGAATGGAACAGATTGGGAAGGAGGAAATCCAATAACTGAACCAATTATACATGATATAGTTTTTAAAAGACAGGGACAGCTTATAAAAATTGCAATAATATCCAGAGTGATTTTAAGGAAAGGAAAGGAAGCTCAAGATTATATATTTATCGGGAATATTGGCGTGAGAAACGCCCTCCCATAAGGAGGTGGTAGGAATGGGAGCATTTAAAAACAGTAAGGGTTTTGCTTTGATAACAGTGTTTATAATAAGTACCATTCTGTTTGGGATGATTGGATATACACTTATAAGTACAAATAGACAGGTTTCTTTAAGGAATCTTCTGAGATTCTCCAAGACCACAACCACCACTGCAGAGGCAGGAATGGAGGAGATGATAAGGTATATTCAAAGCTACCATATAGACAATATAGGAATGTACTGGTTAAAGAGATATGAGAAAGCGCAGGGTTTGATTAGTGACGAAGATGTAGATCCTGAAACAGGGACCCCAGCACTTTATACATATTATCCAGAACTGTTTGAAGATCCACGTCCAGGCCATTCTGGTGAATACTACCTTACCAGAGCCAAATATTTCCTTGATTTTGATTGGCTTGAGGATATAGATAGCGATGGTGAGCTTGAACCTGTTAAGTGGCTTGACGCTGATGGAGATGGGCAGGTTGACAGTAACGAAGTCAATGAGGTTACAGAGCCTGTAAATGTTAGAGTAACTGATGCAGTTGTGGCAAAATTACAACAGTTGAGGATAGGAGGAAACGAAACAGCAGTTGACGAAGTCACAAATGATATTCAAGGTGCTTACAATCAATGGGAATACTATTTATTAGGAGATGATGACCTGTTTGATCCGAATGCTACGAATGATAGCGATCTTGGAATGCTTGATATGATGGTTAGAGAACTTGGTGGTCTGGATACAGGAAGTAGTACCTGTCCAGATTTATCCGATCCAGATATACGAGATAAAGCTATCATGCCTTATGATCTTGATCAGCCAACAACCAATGTAAAATATGAAGGAGTTATCGCAAAAACTGCTTTTCAAATCCAAGTGGATTCAGATAACGATGGAACACCAGATACTTATAAAGTTATTCTCTCTGCCGTTGGATACAGTTTTAACAAATCTGTACCAGAAGATATTTATGATAGTCAGATAAAAGACAAGATAAAACTTGTTTGCCCGAGACCAAAGGATGGTGAATATAACATCGATAACGGTTATTCACAAGACTACTATATTAATGTTATAGATATAGACGGAACCAATAGTCAGTTAGCTCTAAACAATATAAATTATAAACTCTCTCTCACCAAGAGAGCTATAAGGAGTGAGTTTGTTATTCCTTTCGCCTCGGATACAGATCAGGATATTCAGGTACTTTTAGGAGAATCAAATACACAGACAGTTGAAGATCACGTGAGTTTCTCGGACTACCTTGTTGCTTCAAATGATACCGTTAACTTTGGATATGATGAAGAACTTCATGGTCCAATAAGATCTAATGGAAGCATAAATTTCTCTGGAACAATCTGGGACGGTATATATGCGCATAATGAGGTAAGAGATTATATAACCTTTGGACCATATGCTTATGATCATACAGGAAGATTTAGATTTACTGATGAAAATGGAGTTGAACACGAAGTTTTACCATTTAAAGGAAACTCAGTGAATGGTGATGCAATTATAAGTCCTCCCTACTGGTATGATGAGAATGGCAATGATGTCCAAGATCCTGGAGAACTCCATGATACTGTCAAGATCGTTCACGATGGTCCAGAAAAAAGATACTATCTTGATTTAAACTTTAATAATACCTATGATGAGGGAGTGGATAATGTGCTTGTATATGCAAGACAGCAGCCAACCATGGATTTCTCAAAGGTTCAGGAAGCGGGAAATGTAATTGCAAATCTTACCTATGGCACTGAGTATTATTTTGGGAATCCCAATAAAACTGTAAAACTCCACTTCCTTGAAAATGGGAAAATACAGGTTAAGGTAGGGAAGGGACATGCATATATTCTTGATATGCCAGATAATGCAGGGACAGATGAAAATGGAAACCCCATACCTGGTGGAGTCATATATGTAAGGGGGAATGTTGAAGTCTTTGGAAAGGTTAATGGAAGAGTTACTGTGTATTCAGAGAAAAATATTTATATAATGAACAATATTAGATATGTCCATCCACCAATCACAGATAAGACAGCACCACCACCAGATTATGTTCCTGATGCTCTTGGATTGATTGCTCATGACAATATAATTATCCACAGGACAGCACCAGAACATCTAAGAGTTGATGCAGCAATTTTAGCCCAAACGGGATGGTGGGGAATTGATCCCTACGCACATTATCACAAGTATAACCCTAATGGGCATGTACTTGATTTTAGAGGATCTCAAACTTTCTATTCAGCAGATTGGGCTCCAGCAATTGTTTCAGGGAATTGGATAAAAGGTTATGAGACTCAGTTACAGTACTTTGATTACAATCTCCACAGAATGAGACCTCCACACTTCCCAAATGTTGGAGACGAAATAATTGAAAGAGAAGTAATTACAGATACTCAGCCTGCAAAGAAACTTACAGGAAAGATTAAAGGAGTACAGTTTGGTAGGATTCTTTGGCGTGAGATGGTGAATCCTCCATAATGAATTTGATATGAAAAAAAATAAAGGTTTTACATTAATTGAATTGGTAGTAACAATTACAATAGCAATCATTATTGCTGGTGGTTTCCTATATCTTTCACCGAGACTTATTCAAACACAGAGGCTTAAAAACGATGCCTGGCAGATTACAAATGATATTTTAGAAGTGAAAGAGAGAGCAAGAGCACAGCTTGAAATCCTTAAGATTGAATTTTATGTAAGGAATGATTCAACTCCGGAATTAAACAATGTTTATGTATGGGAAAAGAAAGAAGGTGCAATACAGGAAGCAAACAATGATGGCCATGACATAGTATACATAATTAATCATCCGGGAGAATTCCCAAATATTGTGGTGAGACACTTTTCTAAAGGAATTGGCTTCCCGTGGTATTTTGGATACACCGCTCCAGCCTCTGTAGATTTAGGAACTGGTTGTTCTCCTTCATCTTCACCTCCAGACTATTATGCAGTTCTTAGCTTTAATGAGTGGGGAAACCCATGCTCTGGTGGTACTATAAGAATCATGTCAAAGGCTGTTATAGGAACAAATGGTAAGCCAAGAATTGTTGAACTCATTGTTACTCCAGCCACGGGCAGAGTAAGGATGGAAGGTCCCAAGGACATGCCTTAGAGAATGAATGAGTATGAAAAACACGAGAATCTTGAAAACCTTTTTTTAAACAATGAGATAATAGATAAAAAAGACTGGATACTTTGTATAAACTTCTCTGATGAAACTTCCCTTTTTAGACTTGGTGAAAAGATAGGTGATGGGGGAAGGGTATTAGTAACAAGAAAGAGGAAAATAAAAGAACTAAAGAAGAAACTCTTTGATTTTGGTTTTTTAAGAAGAATAATTCCCATAAAAGAGAGTAGCCTTGAGAAACTTCCGTCAAATGTTTTTACAAAAATTGTCTGGGTTTCTCCAGACATAAGAAAGGAGAGAAACATCACAAGACTTTCCCTTTCATACAGACTATTAAAGGAGGAAGGAAAACTCTATCTACTTTTTGACAAGGAGATGAAACTTCTCAACGAATTTATTGTCAAACTTTTAAAGAAGGCAGATGTTATGGCTACTGTGGGATTACTTGAAAAGGTTGGTTTTAAACCTCCATTTTATGAGAAGGTTTTTGTTGGAAAGAACATATCCTCTTATGTAATAATTGCAAAGAGGATTGAGGATTTCTTTTCTCCATTTGATACAATTAAACCATGAAGAAAATAAATTTAATATTAATTTTTATTTTAATTGTTTCCCTTATACCGATACTTCCTCTTAAAGGAGAAGGAAATGTCGAAGTAATAGGGTATGGGCCAGAAGGACTTAATTTTTATAGACCCACAGATGTAAAAGTTTTCAATGATAAAATATTTATTCTTGATTCACTTCACTTTAGAATTGTTGAACTTGATGAGAATTTTAATTTTATAAGAGGGTTTGGTGGATTTGGAGATTCCATATCTTCCTTCATTACTCCTAATTCTATATATGTGGATTCTGAAGGTTTAATTTATGTATGTGATACTGAATCGGGTAAGATTAAAATATTCAAGGAGAATGGGGAGTTTGCTGGCTGGTTTGTATCTTTTGAAGGTATGAAACCTACTGCATGTGCCATAGACGAAAATCAAAAACTCTGGATTACAGATAAAGCTGATGGGACGATAAAGGTATTCTCTCTCTTCGGAGACTTTAAAATGAAAATTGGAAAAGAGGGAGAAGGAAAAAAACAATTCAAAAACCCAAATGACATTATTATAAAAGATGAAAAAGTCTTTGTACTTGATTCTGGAAACTTAAGAGTTCAGGTCCTTTCAACCTCTGGTGAGTATCTTTATGATTTTGAGTTGGATTACTACCCAACCCATCTTACCTTCGATAAAGAGGGGAATATATGGATTACTGGAAGAGAGAGTGGGAAGATTGAAGTCTTTTCTCCTGAGGGGAAACATTTAAAAAATATTGGTGATAGATGGGACTCTCCCTCCGGAGTTTATCCATTTAAAGGAGCAATGCTTTTAACATCTGTTGAAGATGACGTGGTAAACCTTATAAGTTATGACGGAAAGGTAATTAAGGTTATAGGGAAAGAACCTGATTCACCTACCTATTTTCCTCAAAGCATAAGTTTACTATCAGATGGAAGCGTTGTTGTTGCAAATTCTGGAACTTCATCTATATCCATATTTGATAAGGATGGGAATTTTATAAAAAAAATCTCTGAGTATGGACGGGCTCCGGGAAAACTTCAGTATCCTCTTGGAATTTGTGTGAACAAAGATGATGAGATAGTGGTTTTAGATACTGGAAGTCATGTGGTTGAGGTTTATGATAGAGATGGAAAGTTTCTTAAAACATTTGGAAGATATGGTGGCGGTAAAGGTAGGTTTATTTATCCTCTTTCCATTGCAACAGACTCCGATAAGAGATATTATGTAACAGATTCCACATGCAGGGTTCAGGTTTTTGATAAAGATGGAAAATTCCTTTACCAGTTTGGGGGCATTGGTTCAGGAGATGGGAAGTTTACAAAGAAGGGAGATTTTGAAAGCGAAAAGTTTGGAATAACAGGTATTGGTCCACGAGGGATTACAGTGAGCGATGAGCTGGATATGGTTTTTGTATGTGATACTGCAGGAGATAGAGTGGAGGTATTTACAAAGAAGGGAGATTTTTTAAGGTCTTTTGGTGAAGGAATTTTAAAAAATCCAGTTTCTGTTGCATTAACTCCCTCTAAAGAGATAGCTGTGCTTAATGAAGGTGGAAGGATAGATTTCTTTAACTTTGATGGTGAATATACAAGATCCATTGGAGAAAGCGGTGGACCCATGAGTAATTTCAACGAAACTGAATTCAATGAAGATTTTTACAAAAAGGATACCTTGAGATTCTTAAAACCAGGTGGAATATTTTACAGTGATGGAAAACTCTTTGTTGCTGATACATTTAACCATAGAGTTCAGGTGATAACCCTTGATCATTTAAAGGTGTTACCAGACAGGTTTGACTTTGGAGAGGTGGATAGAGGAAAGAAGATAGAATTTGAGTTTAATGTGGAGGGAAAGAAAGGAAGAATTGAAGCGGAAGAATTCATCTCTCTTTCAAAGTATGAATTCGATGGAGAAGAGAGAATAAGAGGAGTAATAGATACATCGAATCTTGTTGAAGGTAAAACTTATGAGGAAAAAATAAAGATTTTCTCATTGTCAGGTTATAATGAAATCCTAATTACCTTTTCAATAAAGAAGGATACCGCTCCGCCAGATGTTAAATTTTCAATACCAGATGGATTTATAACGAACAAAAAGAATATAAAAGTGGATGGAACTACAGAAATAGGTGCAAAGGTATTTTTTGAAGGGAAAGAAATAGAAGTGGATAGGGAAGGCAACTTCACCATTTACATAAAACTTAAAGAAGGTATGAATGTCTTTGAGATAAAGGCAGTGGATGAATCCGGTAATGAGAATAAAGTATTTCTTTCAATAATATGTGATTTAACTCCACCAAATCTCTGGGTGAATCTTCCTTCAAAGTATAAGGTAGTAGAAGATAGGATAAAGATTAGCGGTGAAGTTGAGAAAGGAAGTTCTCTCTTTGTTGATGGTAAGAAGATAGAGATTTCAAAGGAAGGAAAGTTCCTTGTTGAAATTCCCTTAAACTTTGGATACAACAGGATAGACTTTAAAGCAGTGGATAAGGCAGGGAATGAAAGTGTTGTTAAGAGAGTGGTTTACAGAGTAGAAAAGAAAACTATAAACTTATGGATTGGAAGGAAAGAGGCAGAGGTAAATGGTGAAACTGTTAAGATGGATGTATCTCCATTTATAAAAAACGGAAGGACATATGTTCCAGTAAGATTCATTACAGAGAGTCTTGGAGCTTATGTATTCTGGGATCAAATGGATAAAAGGGTAACTTTCCAGCTTTATGACACAGTGGTTGAGATGTGGGTTGGAAAGGTAAGGTGCTTTATAAATAACATTCCTCAGATTATGGATTCACCACCTATTCTTGTTCCACCAGGAAGAGTAATGGTTCCAATTAGATTCGTCTCGGAAGGACTTGGTTCTGAAGTTCTCTGGGATGGAAGAGAGAAAAAAGTTACAATAATCTATCCTAAAAATGGATGAGAAGATAGTTTTAAAGAGGTTAAAGAAACTTGCCGAGATAAATAAATTCCTCTTGGAATTGAAGAGAGCATACACTAAAGTCATCAATCCAGAGATAAGCGATGAGGAGGTAGAGCAGGTTTTAAAAAGATGGAAGATGAAGAGACACTAATAGATATTTTAATAGATGTATCAAAGTTTTTAAGATCAAAGGGTTATAAATTCTCTCTCATAGGTGGAGTTGCATACAGTATTGTTTTTGAACCACGGGCTACTTTTGATATAGATTTAATAGTGGATGTATTGGATATAAAAAATTTTATACATGATTTGAAAGATTATCCAGATTTTATTCTTGTGCATGAGAAACCAATGATATTTGAGAGAGCCAAAATTGAGAGGGTGATACATAGGAAAGATATAGTCATAGATTTTCTAATTGCAGAGGATAATTACAAGAGAAATGCTGTAAAAAGGTCAAAGAAACTTTATCTAAAAGGAGAGGAAATTTCCATTGTCTCGGTGGAGGACCTCATTATTCTAAAACTTCTCTCACATAGAGAAGTTGATATTTTAGATGTAAAGAATTTGTTGAGATTAGAGGATATAGATAGAGATTACATAAATAACTGGGTTGAGAAGTTAAATTTAACTCTACCAATATATCCATAAGGGGACTTTTTAATTTTTTCTTTAATAGTTCCAGAAATACTATATTTTCAAGAGACCTTCCTCTATCCTGGTTGAATTTAAAGCCATAGACTCTTCTTAATCCTAAATCAACAACATAAACTTTTTTTAGTGAGAGAGTCTGCTCTTTTAGTGAAAAGGGGCATTTTAAGTTTTTTTATTATTTGAAAGAGTAGATATATCTTTCCACTTCTTCTGGGTCCAGTTATTGCTATTATTTTTTTGGAACGAAGAGGAATTTTTGTTCCTCCTATGATACAACTTTTTCAGTTTTTAAAGAGTTGATTAGATGATAGAATAATTATAAATAAATTGACTTTCTCCTTAAGGAGGTTGGTATGAAGAAACTGTATTTATGTATGATTTTTACAATTATAATCATATTCTCTTTGACCCTCCCTGTTTATGCAAAGGACTATTACTTTCCTAAGGTAAACATCGAAATTCACATAAATAAGGACGGATCCTTTAATGTGGTTGAGGAAAGAACCTACCACTTTTCAGGAAGTTTTCACTGGGCTACATATTCTCTTGAAAAGGAAGGGTTTAGTGAACTTACTGATTTTTCCATATCTGACGAGAACGGTGAATACAAAAGAGAAAGTGGTGAAAAACCCGGCACTTATCTTTTTTATGATGAGGGAACAAGATACTTTGTGAAGTTTTTCTACTCTGCGGAGAATGAGGATAAGACATTTATAATAAAGTATAAAATCCTTGATGGATTAAAGGTTTACCTTGATACAGCAGATTTCTACTGGAAACTTATAGGTACAGGCTGGGAGAAGAAGACAAAGCTTCTTACTGCAAAAATATACTTACCTGAAAGCACAGAATCAGAGAAAATTTATGTTTTTGGACATGGACCACTAAGTGGAATTGTTGAGAGAATGGATGGAATTGGAGCAAGCTATGAAGTAAGTAGTGTTCCACCCCATACCTTTGTTGAAGCAAGAGTTCTTTTTCCACCAGAACTTCTTGATGTTAGTCCGATTCCAGAAAATAAACTTGACGAAATACTTAGCTACGAGAGAGGTTTAGCACAGGAGGCAAACAGAAAAAGGGTTAAGGCAAGAATCTATCTTGCTATAGCCATTCTTATTCCAATTCTCTTTTTCATTTTCTGGCTCTACATATTCTTTAAATATGGAAAAGAATACAAGGGCACAAGGGATGTAATATATGTTAGAGAACCACCAGAAGATTTACCACCAGCTATCGTAGGATACCTTATGAGGTTTAAGAAGGTTACCCCCAACGATTTTACAGCAACTATTATGAATCTTGTAAGAAAAGGTTATATAAGTATGGAAGTTAAAGAGAAAGAGGTGGGGTGGATATTTAAGAGAGAAAAACCAGTGGTTTATCTTACAAGGACAGACAAAGACCCAAGTGATTTAAGACCCCATGAAAGAATAGTATACAATTTTCTCTTTACCTCCATGACTTATGGAGATATATTGGGGCTTTTTGTTCATGAGTTTGTAAAGAAAAATAAAGCTTTTAAGTTTATTGAGAAATTTGTGAAGACAAAAGAGGAAGGAGAACCTTTACCAGATTTTGCTGGGTTAAAAAATATTACTGTTTCCACAGAGGATATAACAAAGTTTATAAAGAAGCATCCAGAGGATTTTAAAGCCATATTTGAGGCATTCAAGGAGTCTGTGAAAGAAGAAGGAAAGAAGTATGGATATTTTGAGAAGGCAGGAGAAAGGTGGATGGGTATATTCATAGGTTTATCTGTTTTTGGCATGTTTTTAAGTGGTTTCATTCTAATGGTATTAAATTTGACTCTACTTATTCCTGTTTACATTGGTTTCTTTATTATCCTCACAATTATCTCAACTCAGCTTATGAGAAGGTCAAAGAAAGGAAAAGATGCTTTTACTTTGTGGGATGGTTTGAGAAAATTTATGGATGACTTTTCAAATCTTAAAGAGGCTATACCAACATCTATAATACTCTGGGAGAAGTATCTTGTGTATGCAGTGACCTTTGGAATTGCAGAAAAGGTTATAGAACAGTTGAAGATAATCCTTCCAGAAATTCCACAGAACGAGTTAAGTAGAAGTAATCTTATAGGGGCTACAGTGCTTCACTCAGGGTATGGAACAGGTATATCATCTCTTGGAACAGCGCTTTCCTCTATGGTTACCTCCTTTAATACCCTTACCAGCGTAGCTACATCTTCTACTTCCTCAAGTGGAGGAGGTGGAGGATTTTCTGGTGGGGGTGGAGGAGGTGGAGGTGGCTCCGGTGGAGGAGCAGGATAAAATATATACACCGAAGAAGTTTAAAGATTTCCTGTCTGATCTTCCCATAACCTTTGAACCCTCTGAGAAAAAGAGTAAAGTATTTGATTTAATCTCAAAGAGGGGAAAGATTGTTGTTCTCTCTGGAAAAAGAGAAGATGCGTTTTCACTTACCGATTACATAAAAAAGAGACTAAGTTCATCAAAGAGGAGAGAGGATAAAAGAGTAGTTTTTAGGGTAGTATTCCTAATTAAGGATGAGGAAGTTTTACTTATTGGCCCAGTGATTAAAATACCCTATCTTTTTATGCTTATTGGAGAGACGGAGAAGGAAAAGAAGTTTATTGTGCCTGTAATCTATGTAAAAACTCTTCTTGAGAGACTTAAAAATAAAATATATGTAGATGAGATTGATAAATTTTTATTCTTTGGAGATGGAGTTCTTCCTCCAAGATCAAAGGAGACTGTAAAGATATTTAAAGAGGGGCTTTTAAGTGTAAAGGATAAACTTAGAGAAAACCCTCAAGTTCTTGATATGGGGTGTGGATCAGGAGTTCTTTCAATTCTAGCAAAAAGAGTTTTGAAGGATAAAAATGTAGATGTCTTCTCATCTGATATTTTACCAGAAGCAGTAGCTTCAACTCTTATAAACACCGAAGGTGAAAGGATAGAGGTTTATAAACCGGGAGATTTATTTGAAAGAATTGATAGAAAGTTTGATTTAATAATTTTTAATGCTCCCTGGGTAAGAAGTAAGGGAAGAAGAAAAAGCGTTCACGATAGAGGGGGTGAAACTATCTATAGATTCTTAAGTGAGGCAAAAAGGTTTCTTAAAGATGATGGATTTATAATTCTTAGTTATGCAAATTTTTCTGGAGACTGGGCTATAGATTCTTTAAAGGAAGCCATTGATAAAGAGGGATACTCAGTATTAAAGGAGATAAAGACAAAAATTCAGGCAAGAAGAAGAAAGAAAAAGTGGGAGAAGGTGTATCTATTTATTCTTAAACCTCTCTAAATATCAATCTCTTTTACTTCAAAATTAAAGTTATCTATAAATATATTTGCCTTCCTTTTAAAAGAATCTTTATCTCCAGTTGTGTAAAACTCAAGTTTTAAATCAGAGTTACATTCTATAAGACCTTTTAGTTTAAAAGTAATTTCTTTTCCAGGATCTACAATCTTAACATGTGGAATAATCCTTCTTATAATTTCTTCCAAAGGTGGGAAATGTGTGCATCCAAGAATCAATGTATCCACGTCCTTTAGAGGGGAAAGCACTCTCTTTGCAAGAGGAAACACAGGATTTTTTTCTATCATTCCATCTTCCACAACATTTACAAGTTCTTGAGATCCTATCTCTAAAACCAGCGCTTCCGGAAGAATGGAGGTAATTCTTTTTTTATATATGTGAGATTTTGCTGTAAGGGGAGTTGATATAACTCCAATTTTTCCATTTTTTGTTGTGGATATAGCTTTTTCCACCGCTCCTTCTATTACACCAATTATTGGAATACTGAATTTTTCTTTAAGGTAAGGTAATCCAACAGAACTCATGGTGTTACATGCCACAACAACTAAATTTACCTTCTTTTCTTTAAGGAAGGATACAATTCTTTCACCTCTTTCTATAATTTCGTCTCTCTCTTTTGTTCCATAGGGAAAATGGCCCTCATCTGAAATATATATAAAGTGATTTTTTGGAAAGGTTTTTATAAGTTCTTTGAGTACAGAAAGCCCCCCAATCCCGGAGTCAAAGACCCCGATTTTACTCACCAAAGTACTCCTTTATGGATTCAAAAACTGCCTCTGCTAATTTCTCTCTTATATCAGGATTGAGTATCAGCTTTTCTTCCTCTGGATTTGTTATGAAGAGAAATTCAATAAGAACTGATGGCATGGTTACCACATCTTTTACAACCTGAAATCCTTTTCTTTTTACCCCCCTATCTGTGGTATTTAAAACATTCACTATTTTATTTTGAACCATCTCTGCAAATTTGTAGCTAAAGGGGTGGAAGTAGTATGTCTCAGTTCCATGAGCATCAGGTGATGTGCAGGCGTTCAGGTGAAAAGATATAAAAAGATCTCCACCAGAGGAATTTGCAATCTCTACCCTCTCATCAAGGTGAGGGGTGGATCTATCATTTTCCTTCATCCTCGTCATTATAACCCTTGCTCCTTCATTAAGGAGAAGTTCCTTCACTCTATTTGCAATATCAAGGACGAGTTTACTTTCATAGGAGCCAGATGGTCCAACTGCTCCTGTATCATAGTAGATTCCTTCGGTGTAGGCACCATGACCAGGGTCAAGGACGATAAGTTTCCCTTTAAGTCCTCTCCCTTTCTCTTTAGACCATACAATTTGAATTCCTGGAGGGGATTTAATTCCCTTTATTGATATAGATTTGTACCCTTCCTGATTTTTCAAGATAAGTTCTGTTACAGGAGAGGATGAATTTTTCCTTGGCGTTGTGGAGATATCTTTTACCACATCATAATCTTTAAAATTACTGTTTGGAGACGGGAGTCCATTTATCTTTAAAATTATCTCGTTTTCATTAACCACCTTTGTAAATTTTACCTCATGTGAAGTAAAGATTGTTAAAGTTAGCTTGAGAGACGATTCCTTATTTAAATCAAGTTTAAGTATGTATGGATCAAGATACAAACTTTTTGTCTCTTTACTATAATAAATTCCTACCTCCAGTATGTATGGCATAAATGATAGAGGAACAAAAACCTCATCATTTGAAAAGTATGGCTTTTCTTTAAATTCTCTTTTTTCAGTGTCCTTCTCAACAATTTCCGAGTCTTTAATTATTATGCTTTTTCCCACAACTTCATACTCTATTTTCTTATTGTCTTTATCCCATTTATAGACTATACCAAGAGATTCAAGTAGCGATTTTAATGGTATGTATAAGGTATTATTTTTTTCGAAAGGAGCTGGAAAAATATACAATAGGTCTTGAGATAGGTATATTTTATATCCTGGAGGAATACCTTGGGTAAATATTGTTATAGATAAGCCACTTGAAGTTTTCTTTATGTCGTACTTTAAATTCCTCTCAAGATCAACAACAATTCTTGTAATAGGTGGATTTAATTGAAATTGAGCTCCCCTTACTCTTAAAACTCCAGATGTGTCAATTTCTTTAGAGAAACTACCTGAAAGAAGTAAAGAATTTGAAATATCAAGAACCAATCTTAAAGGATTTGTTAACAGGGTCTCTTTATACTCTTTTATTTCTTTGCTACTTTCTATCTCAATTACAATTGTATTCCCTTCTACTCTATACTTTACATTGTTTATCTGGATTTCCTTTGTCTCCTCTGGTTTTTCCTCGTAAGTTTCCTTCTCCTTTATCCAGTATATTCTTCCCTTATAGGTTATCTCAAAGAATTGAATGTCGGGTAAAATCAAAGCTACCCCAATTACTGTAACAACGGAAGCCTCGGGCAGAGTATCCTCTGTTTTCATATCTTCTGATGGGCCATCATATACAGTTTTCTCTTCTTTAAGAGAGATCTCTTTATCTACAGATTTTGTATCAACCACTTTATCAATATGGATTAACCTTATTTTTTCAGAAAAGACCCATCCTGCATCGTCACCAGTCTTAACAAAGTACCATATTTCAGAGGAGGAGTTATAGGCCATACCTAAAACAGATACCTTTGTATCTGGTTCAATCTTTTTAATTACCTCATAGGAAATGGATGGTCCTGTTCTTAGGTTTGTATACTCCTTTATAACACCTGCATTTTCTTTTTCTTCTTCCTTAGCCTTTCTTACTTCAACAACCCATGAAGCAACCCATCCCTCTTTTCCAATCTGAGGAG
>CAZNRO010000023.1:0-14954 GCA_964575745.1 uncultured Caldisericota bacterium
ACACCCCCTATGGAACCCAGGGACAATACTATGATGAAACAGGTCACTTCTGGGTAATAGATTAATATAGAGGAGGTAAAATACCTCCTCTATATATCTATTAAATACTTTAAAATGTGATGTATCTCTTCTTTAATATATCTTGATTTAGAATAATTATTTTTTAATTAGAGATGCTTTAAGCGATAGAATCGTTACTATTAATTCCTTCTTTTTTAAAAATTCTAAAAATCTCGGATTCCTCTAAGAAAAGCTATACCTAATATGAGAGATATGAGAATTACACTTCTTGGGTAATGCGAAACATGTTCTCCATGCATTAGTATAATCTCTTGACAAAATTCATTTCTTATTTATAATTAGGTTAGACTAACTTTATTAGATTAGTCTAACTGGAGGATAGGATGTATGAGATAGTGCTTGCAGTGGTAAAGAGAAGTGAAGTTATCAGCGTGAAAGAAATTGTAAAAAAGACAGGTTTTAAGAAAAGCGAGGTTATAGAGGCTCTAAAATTTTTAAGCTTGAAAGGGAAACTAATATATATGAATCCCAGAATAAAGTTTAATTCCTCATGTGAAAATTGTATTTTAAGAAAACTTTGTAACATAAAGGGAGGTAAAAATGGAATATTCATTAACTGAAAGCCTTGAGGACTATCTACTTGAGATTTTTATATTGAGTAAGGAAAAGGGGATTGTAAGAATAAAAGATATTGCCAAAAGAAGACATGTAAAGCTCCCATCTGTGGTAAGTGCATTGAAAGAATTATCCAAAAGAGCTCTTATAAATCATGAAAAATATGGCTATGTGGCTCTAACCGAGGCGGGAGTTAAAGAGGCAAAGAGAGTTTACGAAAGACATAAAACAATATACAAATTTTTACATGAAATCCTTGGAATAGAGGAAGAGATAGCAGAAAGGGATGCACATAAAATGGAACATGATCTCAACAAACAAACCATAGAACTTCTTACAAAATTTATTGAGTTTGTGGAAAAAAGTCCTGTAAGTGATAAACCAAGATGGCTTGAACACTTTAGATATTTTGTAAAGACTGGAAAATTCCCTGAAACAGAATGTAAAAAAGGAGGTAAGAAAACAATGGAAAGAAATCTAAGTGAGTTAAAGGTCGGAGAAGAGGGAAGGATTTTAAGAATTAAGAGTGGAATTGGTGCTTTAAAGACGAAACTTCTTGATATGGGTGCAGTACCCGGGACAGTTGTTAAAGTGGAGAAGGTTGCACCATTGGGTGATCCAATAGATATTTTAATACTTGGCTATCACCTCTCTCTAAGGAGAGAGGAGGCAGAAAAGATAGTGGTTGAGAAGATATGATGGCGTTAGCATTTGGTAGACCTGGCGAAGAATTTGAGGTAGCTGAGTTAAGAGGTGGAAGAGGCTTTATTAGAAGACTATCTGAAATGGGAATATATCCAGGGGTAAAATTGTCCATTGTATCAAATCAGGGATTTGGCCCAATAATACTTGCCGTCAATTCTACAAGGATTGGCATAGGAAGAGGTATGGCAATGAAAATCATAGTTAAACCTTTAAAAACAAAGGAGGAGATACCATGAAGACAATTGAAAAATTAAAAACAATTAGGGTTGCATTGGCTGGTAACCCAAATTCTGGGAAATCAACTATTTTTAATGCTCTTACAGGGGGGCATGCTCATGTGGGAAACTGGCCTGGTGTAACCGTAGAGAAAAAAGAGGGGAAATTTGAATATAATGGATACAACATAATCGTAACAGACCTTCCAGGAACTTATAGTCTCACAGCATACTCCATTGATGAAAGAATTGCAAGAGATTATATTGTAAAGGAAAAGCCAGATGTTGTAGTTTGTGTTGTGGACTCAACAAATCTTGAGAGAAACCTTTATCTCTTAATATCTCTCCTTGAACTTGGGGCAAATGTAGTTCTTGATTTAAATATGGCAGATATTATCAAACAAAGAAAAATTAAAATTGATACTAAAAGGATTGAAGAGTTATTGGGGATCCCAGTCGTAATGACCTCTGGAATAAAGGGAACAGGATTGGATAAATTAAAAGAAGCTATAGTTAAGGCGAAAGATAGAAAAGGGAATTCAGTAAAAATTAACTATGGGAAAGAAATAGAGGAGGTTATAAGAAAGATTGAAGAACAACTTGATGGCATAGTCTCCCCCTATCCAAAGAGATTTCTTAGTTTGAAGCTACTTGAAGGAGATAGTGGGATAATTGAAGAGGTTAAGAAAGCAGGATATGAAAATGTAGTTAAAACGGCACTTCGGGAATCTTCAAGACTTGAAAAGGAATTCGGATTTGATATAGAAACAGAGATAATAGAAAAAAGATATGGATTCATAGAGGGAATTGTCCATCAATGTGTAAAAAAACTTACTACAATAGAGGAAAAACTCACTGTTTCAGATAGGATAGATAAGGTTGTAACAAATAGATGGCTTGGAATACCAATTTTTGCGTTTATGATGTGGCTTACATTTCAACTCACCTTCACAATTGGAGGCTTCTTTGCAGACTACATTGATACCTTTTTTGGTTGGCTTGCTGAATCTTCCTCTACCTGGCTTTTATCAAGTGGTGCTCCCAATTGGTTAGCCTCTCTTGTTGGAGATGGAATTATAAGCGGAGTAGGTGCTGTTCTTGTATTTCTACCGAACATCATGATTATGTTCCTCTTCCTCTCCTTCCTTGAAGATGTGGGATATATGGCAAGAGCAGCTTTTATTATGGATAAAGCAATGCATGCAATTGGTCTTCCGGGAAAATCCTTTATCCCAATGATACTTGGATTTGGTTGTAATGTCCCAGCAATTATGTCAACAAGAACAATTTCAGATGAAAGAGATAGACTTCTTACAATACTGATAAATCCCTTCATTTCATGTTCAGCAAGACTTCCAGTTTACATCCTTTTCACAGAAATTTTCTTTAAAAAGAATCAGGGACTTATAGTTTTCTCTCTCTATGCACTTGGAATTTTAATCGCAATTTTATCTGCAAAACTATTTAAATCCACAATACCAAAACTTAAAGGACCAGTAAGTCCCCTTGTAATGGAACTTCCTCCATACAGGTTCCCAAGTTTAAAGGTTGTCTCAATCCATACATGGGAGAGAAGTAGAGAATTTTTAAAGAAGGCAGGAACAATAATCTTTGCTGGTGTTATCGTTATATGGCTTCTTGCAAGCATTCCTCAATCTGCTGAGTATGCAAGTGAAGCAACACTTATTGGAAGATTGGGGAAATTTTTTGCTCCTCTACTCAAACCAGCAGGATTTCCATTCTGGCAGGCAGCGGTTGCGCTATTTTTTGGAATAATAGCAAAGGAAGTTGTTGTTGGAACTTTTGGAACTCTCTTTGGTGGAGAAGAGAATCTATCTATAGCACTATCAAAAATGTTCACTCCACTTTCAGCATACTCATTTATGGTAATGAGCCTTTTATACATTCCATGTATAGCTTCAATCGGTGTTATTTTCAGAGAAACCAACAGTTGGAAATGGACTGCATTTGCCGTTATCTATAGTCTAATCGTTGGATGGGGTGTAGCAGTTTTAATTTATCAGGTAGGTTCAATACTAATTTAAAAAGGAGGTCTAAAATGAAAAGAGTAAACAGAATAAGATTTGGATATGAATGGCTGGATGAAATACTTCCAGAGGGAATGAGTTATCCTACATCCACTCTTATTAGTGGTCCAGGAGGGACAGGAAAACCTCTGGTAGGATTTGCCTTTATCTCAAGCTGGCTAAAAAACGGTGGGAGTATAGTATTAATATCCATCCAGTACAAAAGTATGGATTTTATAAAAATTACAACAAAGGAACTCTATGGACTGGATCTTGATGATTATAAGGATAGAATACTCTATGTTCAGTTCAACCCAGATATAGATAGTATAGAGAGGAAAGATAGAAATTATCTGGAAGCAAACTTATTAAAACCAGAAAATTGGGATAGGACGATAAATATAGCAACAGAGATAAAAAAGAATAGAAATCCAGGAATGCTAATATTTGCATCTGCTTTAAATATCCTTCTATTTTCCCCTACCTATAGAGAACTGTTACTATCCAAAATAGGCGAGATTCTCCTTAAAGAAAAGAGTAATACATATGTATTTACTGTAAGCACAAGTGCATTCAAGGAGGAAATAGCAAACTGGGAAGAGAAAAGTGATAATCTGATTATGACAAGAATGGAGAAACCCATGAGGCTATTCCTAAAGATTCTAAGAATGAAAGATATGGAGTTTCTGAAAAAAGAAATAGAGGTGCCAGCAAGCAAACAAATGCTTATGAAGATAAAAGAAGTATCTGAATCTTCAAGGAATAGGATAATACCAATGCTCTCAAAGATATAGTATAATTGTAACAATGAAAAATTTTTACGATTATTCTGGTGTTGTTCATGTACATACAACTTTCTCGGGTGATAGCGAACTCCCTCCTGAAGCTCTTGTTTCTTATGCAAAGAGATTTAATGTGGATTTTGTAATAATAACTGATCATAACTCAATAGAGGCAAAATACTTTGAAGGATTCCATGATGATGTTCTCTTTCTTGTTGGCGAGGAGATAACTCCAGAGGAAGGACATCATCTTCTTGCCTTTGATATTAATAAATTTATACCTCCATCAAGAAATCCTCAGAAAATGATTGATGAAGTAAACAAACAAGGGGGATTATCCTTTATCGAACATCCATTTTTTGAAGGAAATAGATACATAAAACATGAAGTAAAGATGAAGTGGCTCGATTGGGATGTAAAGGATTTCACCGGAATGTCAATTTTTAATTACACATGTGATGGTGGCGAAAGGATGACCCCTCTACTTATGGTTATTTTTTATTTCTTTCCCGGGCTTGACAGAGATAGACCCAATGAAGACACTATCAGGAAATGGGATGAGCTGACACTTAAAAGAAAGACTGTAGGTATAGGCACAGTGGACGCACATTTTGTTTACTTCAGATTTGGAAAGAAAAAAATAGAGACATTCCCATTTATATACTACTTCAATTCAATAAGAACCCATGTTCTGTGTGAAGATAAAATATCTCCTCAATGTATATACGAAGCCATGAGAAAGGGTCATGTTTATGTATCCCACAACTACTTAGGGTCAGGGAAGGGATTTATGTTCTGGGCAGAGGTGGGAGATAAAAATTATATAATGGGAGATGAAATTAAATTTAGAAATGGGATAAAGCTTTCTGCAAAAACACCTCTTAAAGCGAAAATTAGAATTATAAAGGATGGAGAGAAGGTAAAGGAAGTTTTTGGAAGAGAAATCTCTTATGAAGTTAAAGAACCTGGAGTCTATAGGATTGAAACAGATAGATTTCACAGACTCCATTTTAACCCATGGATATATTCAAACCCTATCTATATAAGATGATGTTATAATTATCTTATGGCAAAGATAGAATGGGTAAAGGTTGAAGACTCTGAAGGGCTTATTCTCGCTCATGATTTGACAGGTATTGTTCCTTTCAAGTCAAAAGGAGCTGTTCTAAGAAAGGGACATAGAATTAAAAAGGAGGATATACCTCTTTTACTAAAGATAGGAAAAGAAAAAGTTATGATTCTATCCCTTGATGAAAATGAAATTCACGAGGATGATGCAGCCCTATTCATCGCAGAGAAATCAACAGGAGAAAATATTGAATTAAAAAAACCTGGGGAAGCATGGATTGAGGGATACTCAAAGATAGATGGTCTGTTTAAGGTTAAAGCTAAATTATTAAAGCAGGGACTTACAATAGAAGAAATTGTTATAGCAACAATTCCTAACAATACACCAATAAAGAAAGGAATAAGGGTCACAAAGATAAAAATCGTTCCTCTATTTATGGAAGAAGAGAAACTCAAAAGATTTGAGGATCTAATTCTTGGCGGTCCAGTAATGGATGTCATTCCCTATAAAATTAAAACCGCTGGCGTTGTTACTGTAGGTAATGAAATAGTTTCAGGAAGAATAAAAGATGCTTTTGGTCCACTAATTAGAGAGAAGTTAGAAGATTATGGAGTTTGCATGTGTGAGCAACTCATTGTTAAAGATGAAATAGGCGAGATAGAGGATGCAATCCTTGAAGAAATTTCTCTTGGTAGAGAATTTGTCATTGTAACTGGTGGTATGTCACCAGATGATTTTACAGCAAGAGCAATATCAGATGTTGGAAAAGTAGCTGTTAGAGGTGTTCCAATGTCTCCTGCAGCAATGCTTACCATTGCGTATAGAAATGATGTTCCAATAGTTGGAATACCAGGGGGGGCTTTAACAAATAGAATAACCTCTTTTGATGTGCTTTTACCAAGAATTCTTACTGGAGAGAAAATAACAAGGGAAAAGGTTATTGAACTTGCAAACGGTGGGTTGTGTATGAATTGTGAGAATTGTGATTTTCCATTTTGTTCCTTTGGTAAAGGTGGTGAATTATGAAATTAGCAGGAATCGTAATATCTGCAGGTGAAGGAAGAAGAATGGGAAGGCTTAAGCAACTCCTTCCATGGAAAAATTCTACAGTTCTTGGAACAATAATTGATACATTAAAGGAAACATCCCTTGAAAAGATTTACATAGTTCTTGGTCACAGAAGCGAAGAGGTACTTGAGGGGATTAAAAAACATCTTTCAGAGAAAACTGAGATAGTTATAAACAATAGATACAAGGAGGGGATGCTTTCTTCAATTCAGGAAGCCCTTAAGAAAATTCCAGATGATTTCTCCGGTTTCCTTCTATTTCTTGGAGATCAACCTTTTGTAAAGAAAGAGACTGCGGAGAAGGTAATTGAAAGAGCAAGGATGGGAGACTATCCAATAATTGTTGCCTCTTATCATGGCGAGAGAGGACATCCAACCTTTGTGAGCCTCTCTCTTAAAGAAAAAATACTCTCCCTCTCTCCAAGAAAAGAGGGATTGAGGAAAATAATCTATGATGAAAGAAATAAAAACATGGTCCTTGACCTTGAAACAGAAGATCCTGATGTTGTAAGAGATATGGATACATATGATGATTATTTAAGGGAAAAGGAGAGACACAATGCATGATAAGGAAATATTTGAAAAGGCAAATGAACTACTTAAAAAGGGTGAAGTTTTCTCCATTGTAACAATAATTGAAGCAGAGGGTTCAGCTCCGGGAAAACCGGGATTTAAAATACTTGTTACAAGGGATGGTGAATCCATTGGAACTGTTGGAGGAGGTAGCTTAGAAAATATTTTAATAAAAAAAGCACTAAAGGCAATTGAATCTCAAAAGAGACTTTTATATAAAACTCAATTAAAGGATATAGGGATGACTTGTGGGGGAAATGTGGTGGCATTTGTCGATGTTATAGGTGTTATGGACAGAGTAATAATATTCGGCGGTGGACATGTGGGACTTGCCATATATAAAGTACTATCTCTACTGCCCTTTAATATCATAGTTGTTGAAGATAGAGAGGAATTTGCAACAAAGGAAAGATTCCCAAAAGCAGAAGTTATAAAAGAAGATCCGATACATTTTGCATCCTCCTTTGAAATTAAAGGAAGGGATTTTGTAATTGCAGTTACAAGATCTCAT
Organism: uncultured Caldisericota bacterium; assembly: GCA_964575745.1. Taxonomy (GTDB): domain Bacteria; phylum Caldisericota; class Caldisericia; order B22-G15; family B22-G15; genus B22-G15. Next base: position 7,586 of record CAZNRO010000023.1, read on the forward strand.
GAAATGGATTACAAAATTTTGAAAGAGATACTCAAGAGAGATAAAATACCATATTTTGTTGGAATGCTTGCGAGTAGGGCAAAGACTGAAAAAATAAAGGAATGGCTTAGAAAGGATGGAATTTCAGAGGAAAAAATCAATGCCATTCATGCACCCTTAGGAGTTCCAATAAAGGCAAAAATTCCAGAAGAGATAGCTATAAGTGTTGTAGGTGAAATTATAAAAGAAAAGGAGAGATAGATGCTCTTTGTTGTTCTTATAATCTCCTTTGTACTTCTTATACTGCTCTATGTGCTTTACTTAAAATATGGAGTAGAGTACAGAGTTAAGGTACCCAAGAAAGAGATAACGCATCCGCCATCCAATTTGCCACCTTCTATTGTGGGAATGCTCATGAGTTTTGGAAGCTTTCAGGATGATTTTCTCACAGCAACAATTGTTGATTTAATAAATAGAGGATATATATCTGTGGAAAAGATTTTAGATGGGAATAGGGTTGATTTTATTCTCTCTCTTTACAAGAAAATAGATAATCTTAAAGAGTTTGAAAAAATACTTCTAAACAAAATTTTGTTTAAGAACAAAAACAGTGTATCTGTATCCTTTCTGAGAAAGGCTACATTAGATTCCGTGGAGGAGTATCAGAAATATTTTGAGGAATTCCAGAAAGCACTGGAAAAGGAAGTAGATAAATTTAATTTCTTTGATAAAAGAAGTGGGAAGATTTCTATCCTGATTACAGTTTCTGGTCTCTTTATTGCCATAGTGGGTGGAATTCTCGGAGCCCTTTTAAATGAATACTTCTGGATTCTTCTTATTCCAGGATTTATATACTTTATAGGTGGGATAGGTTCTATATCAAAGAGAACAAGAGAGGGGAAAAGGGAATTTTTAAAATGGAGAGGTTTTAAAGATTACTTACTCACAAAGGGATTTAATAAAATAGAAAATGAATACATTAAAAACGCTCTTATCTATTCTCTTCCCCTTGGAATTTATAGTTATGTGCTTGATAGACTTAAAGAAGTAAACTCAAAGAAATTGAATGGAGATGAATTGCTTAAGTCAATGGAAGATCTGGTTCTTGTTCTAAATTCATTGGGAACTACGCTTTCTTCTCTGGAAAAAAGGATTAAGAGTGGAACTACTGAGTTTGTTGAATAGCTGATTAAATCATCTCAAAAATGTTGTCCCTTCGTAGGTCTTTATAGCTGTAGTAATTAAAGTTATTATCCATATAAACAGAAGTAAAAAATAGAGGGTGAATCCAACATAATCAATAAACTTAACACCAGTCAGCATTGATACAACATGGGTTGCTCCAACATATGCTCCCAGAGGGAATATAAATGCCCACCATGTAAGTGCATAGGGTAACTTCACCCTCCTTATGTAGTAAATAGTCATGGTTATTGCTATAAGAACCCACCAGATTCCAAAACCCCAGAAAATCGTTGATAGTGAAAGGATTGGAGCCTTATTCTGTATAAACGGTGAGTTTTTAATGAGATTGACAAAGGCAAGGGTGCCTGCTCCGATGGGACCAAGATTTATCCATATTGTAGGTGCAAGAATATTTGGAAGAGGATGGTGGAGAATAAATCTATACATACATACTGCAAGGAGAGCAACATATATGAAGAATCCAGAACCAAAACTGAAATAGTTTATAAAAATTACAAGTTCCCTGGCTACGCCCTGAAATGAGTTTATAAGGATACTTCCTGCAATGGGAATAACTATCAGCCCAACAGGAGGGATGAACCATCCCGGATTGATGTGATCAAGCTTCACACTTTCTGATTTAAACATTATAAATGGAACAAGTATTGAGAAAAATATTGTAAAGATTGCTCCAACAATCCAGAGAGTTTTTGCCATAGATATGTTTTTTCCTATAAGGATAAAATCTGAAGAGAGAACCAAGAGAGCTATGGATATTGTTGGATAGAAGTTGGACAAAACTGGATGCTCAAGATCAACAAGGGCATTCTTTTTGAACATAAACCAGCGAAGAATCCATGGAACAAGAAGGATAAAGAAGAGAACAATATTGAAGTAGAGGAGAAAAACAGAAAAGGCTCTAAGAAAAGGTATATATGTTGAATAAAACAGGCTTGTTATAGCAACAATTCCAGTTCCCATAACAGATGCAAACCATGATGGACTGAAATTCTTTACAATTTCACAACGGCATCTAAGTTTTTTAAACATCATCCACCTCCAACATCAGTTTTAATATTTTCTTTACTCTTGAATTAGCTAATCTGTAATAAACATTTCTCCCAAATCTTCTTGATTCTACAATACCCATATCTTCAAGTTTTGTGAGTTGAAAAGAAACTGTGGATTGTGATCTATCAATATTTTTTACTATTTCACAAACACACCTTTCCCCGTTATACAGCATATAAAGTATGTTAAGCCTTGTCTCATCACTAAGAGCTTTAAATATCCTTAGATCTTCTCTCATATAATAAATTTTATCAACATATTTATATATTTCAATATATCGAAACAATTTTCACATGGTGGACTTTTTAATATAAATAAAGGAATATAATAGAAGTAACAAAAAACTAAAAAAAGGGTCTATTGTAATGAATGACAGAGAACTTGTTAGGAGAGTCAAAAAAGGTGAGATTAGTGCCTTTGCAATACTTGTGGAAAAGTATGAAAAGGAGATATTTGAATATTGCTACTTTCTTCTTAATGATAGAGAGGAGGCTTTTGATATGACACAGGAAACATTCCTAAAGGCATACACAAACATAAAAACGTTGAGAAGAGAGGAAGATTTTAAATTCTGGATAAGGCGGATTGCCAGAAACTCCTGTTTTAAAAGAATAAAAAAGATTAGAAAAGAAAAAGACATTATAAAAACACAAAAGGAAGATACCATATCTTTGGACTCATATGTAATAAAAAAAGAAAGGGAGGAAAAGGTAAAGAGAGCTTTGAATAAGCTTCCAGAAAAGATGAGAGAAATAATAATTCTCAGGGATATAGAGGGATTAGCTTACAAAGAAATAAAAGAGATATTAAATATACCTATGAGTCTTGTAAAGGTAAGACTCTTTAGAGCAAGGAATCTACTTAAAAAAATTTTGGAGGAAGAAGATGGAAGGATATAGAGTTATAAGGAATGACTTAAAAAAACTTGAACCACCAGAGGTTCCTTCAATTTCAGGGACAGTGCTCTCAAAAATAATTGAAAAAAGAAAAGAAAAAGGAGGAAATATTCTTCCCTTCATGATCATTGTTGGGTTTTCTCTTCTTATGACATTGATTATATGGAGGAAGAAATGACAAAAGAGGAAATTAAAAAAATAATTCCCCATAGAGAGCCTTTTCTTCTCGTAGACGAAGTTACATTTATAAAGAAAGGGGAGGTGGCAAAGGGTATTAAAAAGGTAAGAGTAGATGAACCATGGTTTAAAGGTCATTTTCCAGACTATCCAATAATGCCAGGAGTTTTAACTGTAGAATCCATAGCACAACTGGGGGCAATATGTCTTATGGAGGGAGAGGAACTTCCAATACTTGGAAAAATCGAAAGATTTTCCTTTAAAAAACCCGTTTTTCCCGGAGATACCCTTGAACTGGAGGTAAATGTTGTATGGAAGAGGAGAAATATAGCAAAAATTCATGGGGTTGCCAAGGTGAAGGGAGAAATTGTTGGAGAGGGGGATATAATTGCTGCTATTAAAAAAGAAAAGGAGATGAGGAGGTAGCTATGAGAGCATTTATTTTCCCCGGACAGGGTTCACAATACTCTGGAATGGGAGCTAAAATTTTATCCATTTTTCCTGAAGGTAGGGAGTACATAAAAGAAGCTGAGAGTTTGACAGGTATGGATATATCTTATCTTCTACTAGACGCCCCTGAAGAGGAGTTAAAGGATACAGAGAACACTCAGGTTTCTGTCCTATCCACAAGTTTCCTCTGGTTTAAATATCTTGAAAAGAATAACATAAGACCGGATTTTGTTGCAGGCCACTCCCTTGGTGAATACAGCGCCCTTCTTTCTGCAGATGTATTATCCTTTGGAGAAGCTCTAATTCTTGTTAGAGAAAGAGCAAGGACAATGAAGAGGTTCTATGGCAAGATAAAAGGAGGTCAGGGAGCAATAGTTAGAATACCGGTTGAAGAGGTTAAAAAAATAGTTGAGCAGTTTAGAAAAGATGGTATAGTGGCAATATCCGGATACAACTCCAAATCACAAATTGTGGTTTCTGGTGAGGAGAGGGTACTTAAGGAAATTGCAAAGGCTGTTAAAGAAAGGAAAGGTAGATTTATACCTTTAAAAACGTCTCTTCCATTCCATTCCCCCCTTATGAAAAAAGCAGAGGAAGAGTTCTCCCATTTTTTAAATAGAGTTAACTTAAAAAAACCGTCCATCACTTATATTTCAAGTGTTATAGCAGAGCCCATAGAGGACAAAGAAAGAATCAGGGAAGTTTTAATTTCACAGATAACAAAACCTGTAAAATGGATTCAAACAGTTGAAAAACTATTGGAGATGGGAGTAAACAAATTCATTGAAGTGGGACCCGGAAAAACACTCACTAATATGGGTAAGAGAGATTTTCCTAATGTAGAGTTTAAAAATGTAGAAAATATGGTATCCGAAGAGAGATATGAAAGAGTCTAAAACAGCACTAATAACAGGTGGAGCAAGGGGTATAGGAAGAGCTATATCTCTCTCTTTATCAGAAAAAGGATTTGACATTGGCATAAATTTTAGAAAAAGCAAAGAAGAAGCCAAGCAATTAAAAAAGGAGATAGAGGAGAGATTTAATAGAAGGGTTATCCTCTTAAGAGGAGATATATCAAAAAGAAGGGATGTGCAAAGTATAGTTAAAGATTTTCTCAAAGAATTTGGAAGAATAGACGTTCTTGTAAACAATGCTGGCATAACTAAAGACAACCTGTTAATAAGACTAACTGAGGATGACTTTAGAAAAGTTATTGATATAAATCTTATTGGCACATTCCTTATGACAAAAGAAGTTATACCACATATGTTGAGAAGAAGAAGTGGTTCTATTATAAACATATCCTCCATTGTCGGTATCTTTGGCAATAAAGGACAGACAAATTACTCTGCAAGTAAGGCGGGCATTATTGGATTTTCTAAATCTCTTGCAAAGGAAGTTGCGTCAAGAAACATAAGAATAAATGTTATAGCTCCGGGTTTTATAGAAACAGATATGACAGAGGAAATTCAAGAGGAGATAAAAGAAAAAATACTAAAAAATATCCCCCTTGGGAGGTTTGGGAGACCTAAAGAGGTTGCAAATCTTGTAACATTTCTTGCATCAGAGGAATCAAGTTATATGACAGGTCAGGTTTTTTTAATTGATGGTGGTTTGTCTCTTGGATTTCAAATTTAAAAGGAGGTAAGTATGACAAGAGAAGAGGTTTTAGAAAAATTTAGAGCAATTTTTGAGGAGAGAACCGGAATTAATGAATTTAAAGAAGAGGATAAGTTCATTGATGATCTTGGACTCGATTCTCTTGGAATAATGGATGTAGTGGCTGGTATAGAGGAAGAGTTCGATATAAGTGTCCCTGATGAAGACATTGGAAAGCTCACAACTGTGAAATCTGCCATTGAGTATATATTAGAAAAGGTGAAATAAATGGATAGAAAAGTTGTTGTTACCGGAATGGGGATTATCAGTCCCATCGGAATGACACTTAAAGATTATAAAGAGAATCTCTTTAATGGAGTTTCAGGGGTAGGAAGAATTCAAGCTTTTGACCCTTCTGGTATAGCATCCCAAATTGCAGGAGAGGTAAAAGATTTTGATTTGAGAAAGTTTGCGCCAGAGTTCAAAGTTACAGAGGTTAGAAGAATTGACAGGTTTGCTCAATTTGCCATTGCAGCAAGTCTACTTGCCTATAAAGATTCAGGTCTTGATATAAATAGAGAAGACCCTTATAGAATTGGAACAGTTATAGCCTCTGGTATAGGTGGAATTATAACTCTTGAGGAAGAAATAAGAAAAATGGTGGAAAAGGGACCTTCCCGCGTATCGCCATTTTTAACTGCGAAGATGATACCAAACATGGCAACTGCATGGGTATCAATGAAACTTGGTCTTAAGGGATATGCGTCATGTCCTGTTACTGCATGTGCATCTGGAGGAACTGCAATAGGTGAAGCAATGGAAGTAATAAAGAGGGGGGATGCAGATGTTATCTTTGCTGGAGGAAGTGAAGCTGCCATAACTCCAATAGGAGTTGCAGGTTTTGCTGCAGCGAGAGCATTATCTACAAGAAACGACGAACCTGAAAAGGCTTCTCGTCCATTTGACAAAAATAGGGATGGATTTGTGATGGGTGAAGGTGCAGGAGTTTTAGTTCTTGAGGAGTATGAACATGCTAAAAAGAGAGGAGCAAGAATATATGGAGAGGTTGTTTCTTTTGCTCAAACAGATGATGCCTATCATGTAACTGCACCAGAACCAAATGGAGATGCAAGGAAAAAGGTGATGGAGTTTGCTCTTAAAAAGGGAAATGTTCCAATAGATGAGGTGGATTACATAAATGCTCATGGAACATCAACTTCCCTTAACGACAAGATTGAGACAGAGGCAATAAAGGCCGTTTTTGGTGATAGAGCTTACAGTATCCCTGTATCTTCAACAAAATCTATGGTGGGACATCTTCTTGGAGCAGCAGGAGCAGTAGAGGCAGTTGCTACCCTCCTTATAATTAAGGAGGACTTCATACACCCAACAATAAATTATGAGGAGAAGGACCCAGATTGCGACCTTGACTATGTTCCAAATATTGGAAGAAACCAGAAAGTAAGATACGCTCTGTCCAACTCATTTGGTTTTGGTGGGGTAAATACATCATTAATTTTTAAAAAGATATAAACCAGAATCCCATAAAAGCCCCCTGTTTCTACACCTCCTTGAGGGGGCTTTTATTTTTTGATTTTTCTTCTTTTAATAATTTTAATCACAACAAAAGATACAATAGCAATAATTCCAGCAAAAATTAGCAATCCAAACACAAGGAACCAGAGATAAGGGCTGTATAGAGCAGGAAATTTTCTGTATAAATATACGCTTACCGAAGAAGGTCTATTTTCCATATAAGAGATGGAAAGGTTTTTATCTGGATTCTTCATAAGTATGGTTATTTTCTTTAAACTGTCTATCTTTTTTTCATCACCCTCCGGTATGGTGGAAACCACATAACTTTCTGGATAAATTATATTTATAGTTACATTTTTAAACTCGTCATAGTAATTTTTAACATTAACTATATAATAGTAATGGTATACTTCCTCTGGGTATAATTCTCTTCTGGCAGGCTAAAGGAATCTAAATACGTCGGTTTATAAGGAGTA
>CAZNRO010000024.1:0-14492 GCA_964575745.1 uncultured Caldisericota bacterium
CGCCACGCCCCGACTGTATTTAATTTTAGATTAATCCCATTCTTTTGTCAATAAAAACTACAAAAAGATATCTTTTGATTTAGAAGTTGGATTCAGTGAAATTTATTGAATATTCACTTAAATTTCTCAAACTCTTAAGTATATATAGAAAATTATATCTTTTAATTATCATTTTTTCTTTATAAACTCTTAGTTCAATTGCACCATCTAAGTCTGTTCTATAGATTTTTGAACCTACCTCTGTCAGAGAATCAATTATTGATTGGGATGGGTGTCCAAAGCTATTTGGACCAACAGAAATAACAGAAATTCTTGGCGACATAAGATTAAAAAATTCCTCTGAGAGGGAAAATTTACTTCCGTGATGTGAAACCTTATACACACTAACATTTGTTATAAATTCAGGAAATACCTCACAAATCTCATTCAATCCTTCTTTCTCCACATCTCCTGATAGTACAAGAGAAAAATCTTTATACCTTAATACAAGGAACAAAGAATTGTTGTTATCATAGGCTCTACCATAATCCTTTCCACCTTCAGCAGGGTTTAGCACATAGAGTTTTGTATCCTTATCTAAATTTAAAATATCTCCTCGCTTAAGAAGAAAAAACCTTATTCCCTTCTCTTTCCCAATGCTTATTAGTCCCCCTCCAATTTCCCCCAATGAAACATGGGGACCGTATATTGATTTAACGAGCTCCTTATCTATCACATGGAATAAACCCTCAATATGATCTGCATCCTCGTGGGTGAATATCATCATATCAAGTCTGTTTACTCCCATTCTTTTTAAGGAATCCAAAACTCTCTCTCCTGGGCTTACCTTTCTATCGTTTAAAGTTCCACCTCCATCTATAAGTACGGTTTTACCAGAAGGAAGCTTTATAAAGATAGAGTCTCCCTCTCCCACATCAAAAAATACAACCTTCAAGATATTTCTTTCAACATAGTATGGATAGATAAAAGAAAAGGCAATCACTACAATAAGAAAAACAAAAATCACCTTTTCAAAGTTTATCCTGATGTTCCAATTTTTTCTTAATACAACGATTAAAAAGAGAAGAAGGTAAGATACTATAAATAAAAGGTGGGGTTTCTTAATTCCAATATAGGAAATTGGAGTTTTTGAAAAGAAATCTATAACCTTCATAAAGATATCTGCAGGAAACTCAATCAAAAAGATAAAGTTTTTATCAATGAGTGAAAGAAGGGTAATAACAAAACTTAGTGGGAGAAAGAGTGTAAAGATTGGCGAGATCACTATGTTTGATACAAAAAAGATTAATGAAAAGATTGGAAAATAGTAGATAATAACAGGAAAGACTCCAAAAAGAGAAACAGGCGAAACAAGTAATAACTGCTTCAATTTACTCTTTATACTTGACATTATTGAAATTATTGAAAAGGTGGCAAGAAAGGTTAGTAAGAAAGAGGGAGATATTATTGATAAGGGATTTATAAATAATATAATCATAGCTCCAAATAACAAAGAGTTTAATGTATCTACATCCCTGTAAAAACTTTTTCCTATTAAGTAAACAGATATCATTATAAAAGCTCTTACTGCAGAAACAGGAAACAGGATTAAGCTTAAATAGAGAAATAAAATTACCACCACCAAAATAGGTGGAAATATAAAAGAGAGGAACATGGATAGTATTGACAAATGAAGTCCAGAAACAGCAAGAAGGTGCATAACACCAGCGTATTTAAACTTTTCTTTTATTTCCCTCTCTATACTTCCCCCACCCATAAATATTCCTCTAACAAAAGAATACTTTTCTGGAAGTAAATTTAGATTGCTATTTATTCTGTTCCTTATCCTGGAGATAATACTATTATTCCTTTTTCTTACTCTAATATCCCTTGCATAGAATTTCAAAATTGAGTTTTTAGAAATTGAGTATAGTACGAAAGACTCCTCACCAGGATTCCCTCCAAAATCGTTTATAAACTCTCCCCTCACTTCCACTTCATCAAGAGGTTTTAAATCATAAATTCTATTTTTGTATACAGTTACTCTCCCATGCTCTGTTTTTATCTCCAATGAAGTTCTTTTTTCAAAAGACACCACTTTGCCCATAAGTGTATCTGTCTTAGGATTTTCAAATGAAGGGAATGTAAAAAAGCCACTTCTTATTATGCCAATAGTTATAAAAATAATAAAAAAGAGTTTGAAATCTTTCCTTCTTACGAAGAAAAGAGGTATAAAAACAATGGGAAGTAAGAAGAGAAACTTCAGGGAGAAGAGAGAAAGAAGGAAGAAAATAAATATTACTGGAAACAGCTTTCTCAAGGACCTACAGTTATCAAATCCTTTATCGCTTCAAATTTCTTCTCCCCTATCCCTGAAACCTCTTTTATTTCTTCTATACTCTTAAAATAGCCATTGGTTCTTCTATAATCTATAATTCTTTGAGAGAGAACCTCTCCAATTCCCGGAAGTGTCTCAAGCTCCTCTCTGGATGCGGTATTTATGTTTATTAGATTACTCTGTGATTTAAAATACATCTTTTGATTTTCAGAAGCAGTTTTCTCTGAAACATCAACGTTTGAATTAAGCATCTCTTTACTGTAAACAATTATCTTTTCTCCGTCCTTTAACTTTTCTGCGAGGTTTATAGATGTAAGATCGGCATCCTCTGTGGCACCACCTGCTTTATCAATGGCATGAAAAACTCTATCTCCCAGAGACATTTCGTAAACTCCAGGATTCTTAACTTCTCCTACTACATGCACATATATTTTGTTCTCGGTTTCAATACTTATCTCTTCTTTATTTTCAGTATTTACTCCCCTATAACGGGTGTGATAACCAAGAGTGAAACCTATAGCAAAGGAAACAATTATAGCTATTATCCACTCTTTCTTTCCAAAGATCATAGCACAAGAGATAAAATTCCTTTCTCTACATGGAGACGATTCTCCGCCTGATCAAAGACTACAGAATTCTCTCCATCCATAATCTCATCAGTTACTTCTTCTCCCCTATGAGCAGGTAAACAGTGCATAAATATAAAATTCTTCTTGGCGTGTTTCACAAGCTCTCTGTTCACCTGATATTTCTTTAAAATACTCTTTTTCTTCTCCTCTTCTCCTTCCTGCCCCATGGAAACCCAGACATCTGTGTATATAATATCTGCATCCCTTACCCCTTCTACTGGATCATCTGTAAGGACAATTTCTCCATCGTGTCTCTTTGCATCCTCCATTGCCCATTGTGTAATTTCTTCGTTCGGTCTCAACTCCTTAGGACTTACAACAAAAACTCTCATTCCCATCTTTGCTCCACCAAGCATTAAGGAATGACAAACATTATTTCCATCTCCTACATATGCAAGTTTAAGACCCTTCAACTCTCCTTTCTTCTCTTTTATGGTGAATAAATCTCCCAATATTTGACAGGGATGAAATTTATCAGATAAGCCATTTATGACTGGTATACTTGCAAATTTAGCAAGGTCCACAAGATCTTTATGGGAGTATACCCTTGCCATAATACCATCAAGGTATCTTGACAAAACTCTTGCTGTATCACCAATTGTTTCGCCCCTTCTTAGCTGTAAATCTCTTGAAGAAAGATAAAGCCCATAACCGCCAAGCTCATACATAGCCACTTCAAAGGAAATTCTTGTTCTTGTGGATGGTTTTTCAAAAAGCATTCCCAGCTTCTTACCTGCAAGAATAGGAATAATCTCTCCCATCTTTGACCTTATCTTTAAAACCTCTGTGGCTCTCAAAAATTCTTCAATCTCTTCTCTTGTAAAATCATAAAGAGATAAAACATCTCTACCTTTTAAGTTCATCCTATCACCCCTTCCTCTCTTAGTTCTTTTTTAATATTGCCTAAAATTTTCTTTCTGTCAAGATTACTTGTGATAAAATCAATTAGGATGAAGAACATCGAGGAAGAAATAAAGAATTTAAAAGTTGAGATAGCCAACATAAAGAGAAATTTATCTCTTATTCTATCTCATATTGATCCAGACTTTGAGGAAAAGTTAATCTACAGAATCTTGAAGCAAAAAGGGCTTAGCGTTATAGGTAAAAAGGAAAAAAAGATAATTCTTCCAAGAAGGAAAGAATTTGTAGAAGACTATTTAAAACATCTAAAAAGTTATTATATGAGGAGGATTATTTCAGATATTATAAAACTTAAAACAGTGGATAAGGTAAAAATTAAAAAACTCAAAGAGAGATGGGGCAAGGAAGCTGTAGAGAAGTATTTAAAGCTTCTGGTTAGATTTGAAATAGTTGAATTAAAGGAAGCTACTTATGTATCCAGATTTCCTCATATTGATAACTTTGGGGATACTCTTGAATGGTTTGTCTCTAAAATACTCATAAGAGAGTTTGCTATCCCTTCTGTAAATGGAGTAAAGATAAAAGATATTGCTGGAGGAGGGGATTTTGATATATTCTTCCTTCTCTTTGGAAATCTATCCTACATTGAAACAAAATCCTCCCCTCCAAACAATGTATCCATTGAAGAGGTTGAGAATTTTATTAAAAGAATAGATGCTATCAAACCTTTTGTCTCCTTAATGTTTATAGATACCACTCTTAACATAAAGAGAAACATTATTGATAATCTGGGATTCCTTTTAAGGAGAATTGGAAGAGATTTTAATCCAGTTAAACTTAATACTGGATTTTATAGGGTAAGTTGTGGTATATATGTTTTTAATGCAAAGAGAACTATTGAAAGCAGTTTTCATATAATGCTAAAAGATTTATTGAAGGAGGAAAGAGTTGAAGATAGTTATAACCAATGATGATGGAATAGACTCTCCAGGAATAAAGGTTTTAGCAAAGGCAATTTCTGAGCTTCCATTTGAGGTATATGTTGTTGCTCCTGAAAAACAAAGAAGTGCAGGGGGTCATTCAATAACAACCCATAAACCTCTAAGGATAAATGAGGTAAACATGGGAATTAAAGGAGTTAAAGGTTTTTCCACCAATGGCTCCACTGCAGATTGTATAATCCTTGCAAAGGATGTTATCGTAGGAGACATGGATTTTGTAATTTCAGGAATAAATGAGTATCCTAATCTTGGAGATGATATCTCTTACTCAGGTACAGTTTCAGGAAGTATAGAAGCAATATTAAATGATGTTCCCTCTTTTTCTGTTTCCATATACAGATTCGGTGAGAATTTAAACAAAGCTGCGAAATTTTCAAAGAAACTTCTCCTATATTTAATAGAAAATCCTGTTAAAAAGGGAGTGTTTCTGAATGTCAACTTCCCCGGATCAGGAGATATAAAGGGAGTAAAAATAACGAAGATTGGAAGAGTAAAATATGTGGATAGAACAGTAAAAAGGGTTGATCCATCTGGAAAACCATACTACTGGATAATGGGAAAACCAGTATGGAGTGGAGATGAAAACACAGACACATGGGCAATAAGAAACGGTTATGTGTCAATCTCTCCCCTCAGAGTAAATTTTGTTGATGATGAAGAATATAAGAGACTAAAGGAGGAAGAGGAGAAATTTTTGCCTCTATTTGACATATGAAAAAAATTCTTGTTATAACAGAGAAACCATCTGTTGCAGAAGATATTGCTAAGGTTCTTGGAGCAAAAAGAAAGGGAGATGTTTTTGAAAACGAGAAGTTCGTCATAACATTCGCACTTGGTCACCTTGTCACTCTCTCTGAGCCAGAGGATTATGATAAAAGGTATAAATTCTGGAATTTAAAGGATCTTCCCATCATCCCAGAGGAATTCAAGTTAAAACCCATAAAGGAAGTAAAAGATAGATTCCTATTTATAAAGAAACTTTTAAAAAGTAAAGATTTTGAGTTTGTTGTTAATGCCTGCGATGCAGGTAGAGAAGGCGAACTTATCTTCAGATTCATATACACACTCTCTGGATCAAAACTTCCCATAAAGAGATTGTGGCTCAATGCTCTAACACCTGAAGAGATAAAAAAAGGATTTGATAACTTAAGAGATGGCGAAGAGCTTGAACCATTATCACAATCAGCATGGGCAAGAGCTGAATCTGATTGGCTCATAGGTATAAATGCTACAAGGGCCTTCACAAGAAAAGAAGGACTCCTTTTCTCTCTTGGAAGAGTTCAAACACCAACACTTGCCATTGTGGTTAATAGAGAGAAAGAGATACTCTCCTTTAAACCTAAAAAATTCTTTGAGTTATTTTTAGACTTCAATAAAAACTCCTTTGATTACAGAGGTAAGTGGTTCAAAGGAAAGGAAGAAAGAATATTTGATAAGAAACTATTAGAAGAGATACTCAAAAAAATAGAGGGAAAAGATGGCGCAGTTGAGACTGTACTAAAGAGGAAAAATAAAGTTTTACCACCCCTTCTTTTTGACCTTACGGAACTTCAAAGAGAAGCGAATAGGCGTTTTGGTTATTCTGCCCAGAGAACACTAAAAATAGCACAATCACTCTATGAAAGACATAAACTTATAACCTATCCAAGAACTGATTCTCGTTATCTACCATCTTCCATGAAGAAGGAAGTAAAAAAGACCCTTAAAAAAATATCCAGTTTTAACAGGGAGTTGAAGGAATTTATAAAAGAGATTGAAAAAGTAGGAATAAAATTCACAAAAAGGATTATAAATGATGCAAAGGTAACTGATCACTTTGCAATAATACCCACAGGAAGATTAACTTCTAATCTATCAAAGGAAGAGAATAACATCTTTGATTTAGTGGTAAAAAGATTTATAGCAGTTTTTTATCCCGAGGCAGAATTTCTTAATATAAAAATAATTACAGATGTTAATGGAGAAAAGTTTAAAACTGACTCTAAGTTTCTTATCTCTCCTGGATGGATGAAGGTGTATGGATTTAAAGAAGAATCAATACCATCTGTCCCTGTTAAGAAAGGTGATGTTGTAAAGATTGTTGATAAAGAGATAAAAGAAGGTGAAACAAAACCACCTCCAAGATACACCGATGCGACTCTTCTATCAGCTATGGAGGGAGCAGGAAAACTTGTTGAAGATGAGGATTTAAGAGAACTACTTAAAGAGAAAGGCTTAGGTACTCCTGCAACAAGGGCTTCAATTATAGAAAGACTTATAGAGGTAGGGTATCTTGAGAGGGTGGGAAAACAATTAAAACCACTTCCTAAAGGAATGAAGCTTATAGAATCTCTTGAAAAGATACCACTTACTGAACTTCTCTCTCCAGAACTTACAGGTGAATGGGAGAAGAAACTAAGAGAGATAGAGAGAAGAGAATTTGAATATGAGAAATTTATGGCTGAAATAGAAGAGTTAACAACCGAAGTGGTGGAGAAAATCAAAGAGAGAGAGGGTAAAAGGATAAAGGAAGAGATATATGAAGATATAGGAACCTGTCCCATATGTGGTGGTAGAGTGATTGATGGTGAGAAATCTTACTTCTGTGAGAACTGGAGAAAGGGTAAATGTAAATTCATTGTTCCAAAAAAGATGATGGGAAGGAAGATAACAAGAGAAGAGATCGTGGAACTTATGAAAAATAAAAAGACACCGCTTCTTGCAGGTTTCTGGTCAAAAAATAGAAGACGATTCTCTGCCTATTTAGAAATAAAGAATGGTAAGGTGGAACTTACTTTTCCAGAGGATAAGGTAATACCCGGAGAACCATTAGGTGAATGTCCAAACTGTAAGGGAAAGGTAATTGAAACAGAGAGAAGATATAGATGCGAGGACGAAAGTTGTGATTTCTCTCTATCAAAGAATATTCTTGGTCATAAGCTGACAAGGGAAGAAGTAAAAATACTTCTATCTGGAAAAAAAACAGATAAGATATTATTCTATTCCAAAGGTAAGAGATTTTTTGCAAGATTATCGCTGGAAAACGGAAAACTTAAATTCCACTTTGAGGAGAAAAACAGTGGCAAAGGCAATAGTAAAAAGAGTAGAAACATACGAAGAAAGTAAGATAAGAGAGGTGCTTGAAGAAAATAAAGATTTCATTCTTTCAGGATTAAAATCAGGGGATAGAGTTCTTGTAAAGCCAAATTTTCTCTCTTTTAATCCTCCAGAAAAGGTAGTGACAACACACCCTGTATTTATAAGAACAGTAGTAAAATTTTTACTTTCTAATGGATTGAAGGTGCTTGTAGGTGATATTCCCGGAAGGGTTATACCTCTATCAAAATATCCAAAAATATCTGGACTAACAGGAATAAAAGATGAGAATTTAGAAATAAGTGAACTCGCAGTATTTGGTTTCAATGATGTAAAGAGGGATTTTTTAAAACTTGATGAACTTCACCTGCCGAAAATTTTGTGGGAAGTAAAAAAACTTTTTAATCTTCCTAAAATGAAAACTCATTCATTAACTTTTATAACAGGTGCAACAAAAAATCTATTTGGTTTAACCCCAAGAAAGGATAGATTGAAAATTCATAGAATTACATCGAGCGTTGAATTTTCAAAGGCTGTTTACGATATAGCTTATTCTGTCCCAAT
Organism: uncultured Caldisericota bacterium; assembly: GCA_964575745.1. Taxonomy (GTDB): domain Bacteria; phylum Caldisericota; class Caldisericia; order B22-G15; family B22-G15; genus B22-G15. The sequence continues at coordinate 8,448 of CAZNRO010000024.1, forward strand.
CCCTCAGATGATTATTATGGATGGAATAATAGGAATGGAGGGAGATGGACCTTCCTATGGAACACCTGTTGAATTAGATTCCGTGATAATTTCAGACGACCCGTTACTTACCGATTATGTAATGACTAAAATAATGGGATTTAAGGAACAATCCATTCCCCTATTTAAAGCTGTCGGTATTCCAGAGGGAGAAATTGTTGGTCTCACCTCTATTCCACAAAAGAAGTGTAAACCGCCAAAAACCTTTAAAGCATCCCCAATATTTTCAACCATCGGTGGAATGATATTTTCAACCTTCCTAAATGTTGTACAAACTGTACCTGAAGTGGATAAATCTAAGTGTATAAAATGCAGCGTGTGCGCTGCAAAATGCCCTGCAAAAGCTATAACCTTATCTCCTTACCCTGTCTTTGATAGAGATAAATGTATCATGTGTTACTGCTGTCATGAACTATGCCCTGAAGGTGCGATATACTTAAAGAAAAGAATTAAAATAGGAGGTTAAAATGGATCTTGGAATAAAGGGAAAAATTGCAGTGGTGACAGCTGCAAGTAAAGGACTTGGGAAAGAGGTTGCAATTTCCCTTGCAAGGGAGGGAGCGAATTTAGTCATATGTGCAAGAGGAGAAGAGGAACTTGAAAAGACAAGAAGGGAAATAGAGGATAGGTTTAAAGTTAAAATCTTTTCCTTTACCTGTGATGTAACAAAGCGTGAGGATGTAGAAAAATTTAGAGATTTTGTTATAGATGAGTTTAAAACTGTGCACATGCTCTTTACAAATGCAGGGGGACCACCACCAGGTGGATTCTTTGATTTTAAACCAGAAGACTATTTGAAAGCTATCAATCTAAATTTGATGAGTGCTATCTATCTTACCTATGCCTTTATTCCATATATGAAGGAACAGAGGTATGGTAGAATAGTTGCCTCCACATCTATAACTGTAAAACAACCAATAAAGAATCTGATACTTTCAAATGTTTCAAGAACAGGGGTGGTTTCCTTTATAAAGAGCCTATCAAATGAAGTTGCTCCTTACAATATAACTGCAAACTGTGTTGCTCCTGGATACACCATGACAGATAGAGTCAGAAAACTCATGGAGGATAAGGCAAAAAGGGAGAATATATCCGTTGATGAAGCTCTTAAAACCATAACAAAGGATATTCCCATGGGAAGGATCGGTGATCCAAGCGAATTTGCAGATGTGGTGACATTCCTTCTCTCTGAGAGGGCAAGTTATATAACAGGTGCAACTATTCAAATTGATGGAGGATACTATAGAGGACTTATGTAAAAGGAGGAATAATGAAAGATTTTAAGGTTCCAGAAAAGAAGGAAGTAACAAAGTTAGATATGTTAAGGAGTCAACTTTTCACCGTTGGTATATCTGTTGTTGGAACGGTTCTCTTTGTGGTATGGGGAGGACTCAATATAGGTTCAAATTTTAAGGTAGGGATAACGAGAATAGGAGTGGGAATTGCCTTTGCAGGCTTTGCAATATATACACTAATAGGAATATACAAATTTGTAAAGAAAGAGTTTGTTGAGATCAAAAAGAGCAAAACAAAGAGAAAGAGTTAGTTTACTCAAGAAAATCTTTAGTAAACTTTGAAATATCCTTTGTTCTTCCAACAAAAACTATTATATCTCCTGCCTGAAACCTCTCCTCAGAGGACGGAGCAATTATAATATCTCCATTCCTTCTTATGGCAAGAATTATAACTTTATATTTCCGACCCAAATCTAAATCTCTTATCGTCTTTCCAACAAATCTCTGCGGTATTATCGCCTCCTCAAGGTCATACTCAGGAGATATCTCTATATAGTCAATTAAGGAGGTGGATGTTAACTGTATCGCAAGGGTCTCTCCTCTCTCCTTCTCTGGAAACACCACAAGATCTGCTCCGATCTTCTCCAGTATCCTTCCATGAAGTTCATCCACTGCTTTTGAAACCACATACTTAATCCCAAAATCTTTAACTAACATAGTTGCAAGAATACTCTGTTCCTTATTGTCTCCTATTGCAATAATTACAGTATCGCAGTTTTTAATACCCGCATCCTCAAGAGCCTGGGGATCTGAAGCATCTGCCTGAACAACATGAGTTAGCCTATCCTTTACCCTTTCAATTATCTCTCTATTGTTGTCAATTCCAAGAACAGGAAAACCTCTTTTTTCAATATTAATGGCTACAGATAAACCAAATCTTCCAAGTCCTATAACACCAAATGTTTTTTTCATCATTCTTATCCTACCATTATTTTTTCCTCGGGTAAAGATATCCTCTTGAGTTTCTTAGTTGTTATTATGGTCAGTATTGTTAATATTCCCACCCTTCCCGTAAACATTGTAAACATTATGGTGAGTTTCCCAATGGGAGAGAGAAGGGGGGTTATACCAGTGGACAACCCAACGGTCCCAAAAGCAGAGAATACCTCAAAGAAAATCTTTGAAAGATCAAACACCTCTGTAATTGAAAGCACAAGTGTTGAAAAACCTACGAGAACACTTGAAGCAAAGAATATTATAAATGCCCTTCTTACAAAACTTCTTTCAATTGTTCTCTCCTCCATAATGGTTTCACTACTTCCCTTAATAGTCTGGAAGAGAGTTTCAAATAGAACTATTGTTGTGGTTGTTTTTATTCCTCCGCCAGTACCCCCTGGCGAAGCTCCTATGAACATAAAGAAGGCAAGAAACATAAGGGTTGGTAGCTTCAGTTTTCCCGTAGTTATTGTGGAGAAACCTGCAGTTCTTGGGGTAATGGATTGAAATAGAGACGAAAGGACTTTTTCCTTCATGGGTATACCTTTGAGGGTGAATGGGTTGCTTGACTCAAAGAAGAAAAATAAAAGAGCTCCAAGAACAATAAGGAAAATCGTGCTTTTAAATACGACCCTTGCATGAAGTGAAAATTTCTTTCTGTTTGGATAATCAATAATTTCACTTATGACTGGAAAGCCTATTCCCCCAAAAACAATTAATAGCATAACAGTCAAATTTAATGTAATATTTCCAGTAAACTGGGTGAAACTCCTAAAACCTCCAATCAAATCAAATCCAGCATTGCAAAAGGCTGATACAGAATGAAATATTCCAAACCAGATTCCTCTGATTATCCCATACTTGTGATAGAAGACGGTGAAGAGAGAAACCGCTCCAAGTGTTTCAAAAATTAACACTGTAAAGAAAATTCTTCTTGCAAGTTTTATAATTCCACTTACAGAGAAATAGTTCAGAGACTCTTTAAGGGCAAGTCTATCCACAAGAGGAATCCTCCTTCCAAGAAGAAGAGCAAGAAATGTAAACATGGTCATATAGCCGAGTCCACCTATCTGGATAAGAAAAAGTATGACTATCTGCCCGAATAGAGAATAATAAGTCCCTGTGTCTTTCACCACAAGACCTGTAACACATGTGGCTGATGTTGCTGTGAAATATGCATCCAGCGGGTTTGTCCACCTGTGAGCTGAAGATGAGAAGGGGAAGATAAGGAGAGTGCCACCAATAGCTATGGTTAAAAGAAAGGTAAAGACGATAAACTTTACTGGTTCTTTCTTAAGAGACTCAAGAAATTGCATTTTTCTCTGTTTTTCTCCTTATAAATATGAGAGAGAATATGTTTATCATAATGAAAACGACAGAAATTGTTAGAGAAAGCATGTCATTTATCGCCAGATATCTTATAAATAGATAGATAAGAGCGGCAAGAGAGATGGCGTTTAACACTTTCCCAATCATAAAAAACATATCCTCTTTAAATAAGAGGGGTATAAGAGAAAGCATAACTGTCCCTAACATGAGATTTGAAGTTGTATTTAAAAGGAAAAACTTGTTCCACATGTTCTCAATTCCTCCAAAGCTTTCTTTTGGTAAGAAGAAGGTAATAAATGGAATTAAGATGAGTAAAAGCATAATGAAATTTCCTTTTCTTCCACTTGTTTCTTCATAAAACTTTCCAGAGAGTTTTACTGCATAAACCATGAAGGAAAACATAGCTATTATCATCGTAAATAGGACTATTGTTTCTCCAAACTCCTTTGAAAACCCAGCAAAATGAATGAACCTTGCCATTCCATCCTGAAATATCTGAAGAGCATCCTTTCCTTTCAAGAAGGCATCTGTCCTTGCATATATTATTGCAGGAAATGAAGAGACAATGGCAAGGAGTGATAGGAAACTAATAGGAAGTAAGCTCGCTTTGGATGTATCCCTTTCTCCAACCGTTCTCTTCCCTGTGAAAAGTAAGGAAAAGAGGGAATCAAAACCAGAGAAGATACCAAATGTGAGAACACCAAAGATCATAGGTATAAGTATTCCTCCATTCTGGGACGAGAATGAGAAAGCGTGTCTTTGAATTCTAACTCCAATAAACGGACCAAATACTCCTCCTATTATGAGAAAGTAATATAGATAGGATGAAAGATAAGAAAATGGACGAGAAAGGGTATCTTCATTTAAAAAGGCAAACAAGATAAGTAGTAAAGTTATTATTATTCCCCATGTAAATTTCTCTGTTATTAACACAAAGGGTAGCTTAAGTGGAAAAATCTTCCCTATCCATATAATGTAAAAGACAAACACAAGGAAGAAAACTGTCATGGGAATAATATCCTTTTTCATCCCTTTTATCACAAAGAAGAATAAAAAGGAAAGGACAACAAACAATAAGAAAGTGGTTGATAAATTGGGATTCTTTACGAGTAAATCAGATATGTATTGAATAAAAGAAACCACAAGAAGAAGTGAAAACACAAACAGACCTATGGTCAACACATCTTTAAAGTTTTTCCTCTCTTTAAAGAGAGCAGTAATGTTAAATCTCTTTGGAAGAAGAGTTGACATAAAGCTTAATGGATAACCAAAGAGCACCATACCAATTAGTATGTATAGAATTAACGGTACCCAGCCCCACTCCATAGCAATTATTGGGGCAAGAAAGAGATATAGTCCTCCCGTAGCACCAATTTTTTCTCCGAATGGTACAAGAGAAAACCCTCCTTCCTTTTTTATTTTAAACATCTTTTCGAAGAAAGTTTTAGATAGAAAATATAGTACTATAACAACAACTAATGAAAAAAGCGATAAATAGTATAGTTTCATCTCCCTTCTCCTTTCTTAGGGTTTTTCATTTTTCTTACCATGTTAAAATTTTATAACCCCTTAACTTAATCTGTCAAGTTGAAAATTTTTATCCTTTAATAGACTTGAAGCTTCCATATCCTCTTTACTTTTTTATATTTGATTGCCCTTCGCCTGACATCGCCACCAACATATAAGGAATAACATTCCAGGAATGACAATTATTATCAGTAAGATATAAGGGACAGCATAGCGGAAATCTTGAGGAATTGGCCAATGAATTAGAAGTATTGGAAGAGTTGCTAAACAGAAAATAATATTAATTATTCCTCCCAATTTTTCATTAAACCATGCAATAACTAATCCTAAAATCGAAACAAACATAAAAATTGGAGGTAGGTTTTCAATGAATGGATAACCTTCTACGGCATAGGGATCAGCTACCCCTGTTGTTATCCAATTTACTGTATAACCAATAAACATAATTAGGGCATAGGCAATAATAGGAATGCTCCAGATTCGAGCAACCCAACGTATCCTTTTCGTTATTTTGTCACCCACATGTTTAGTGTTTGTCATAATTATCCCCTTTCCATATTTATTAAATAGGCAAGCTTTAATTTATTTTATCATTTTTTTGAAGGTTTAGAGAGGTTTTTATTTTAACTTAAAGATTAAGAGGGTTAAATTCTATCCCTCTTTTGGTTTTATGCTGCATTAATTAACCTGTTAATAGTTTTTTTGGAGTTCTTCCTTTAATAAATTTACGGCTTCGTTTAGTTCAAGAATAGCGTCTTTTAGTCATGAATTAGACTTTACAAATCTCCATTTTTATTATAAATATTTTCTTATATTTTGTTAACCTAAATTAAAGGGGAAGTATACATAGGGTTGATTTTTTAAAAAAATCAATTATACTTTATAAGCAGCGGGGCGTGGCGCAACTTGGTTAGCGCGC
>CAZNRO010000025.1:0-1545 GCA_964575745.1 uncultured Caldisericota bacterium
CTTACAGTTTCTATATGTTTCCTATAAGATATATTTGATGCATCCACTGTAAGAAGTATCAAATCAGAATCGTTAATCTCTTCAAGCGTAGATCTAAAAGAGGAAATGAGAATGGGTGGAAGTTTCTGGATAAAACCAACGGTATCGACAAAAATTATTTCCTTCCCAAGACCTTTAAGATATGACTTCCTTACAAGGGTATCAAGGGTAGCAAAGAGCATATTCTCTGTATATGCCTTCTCTGAAGTAATTGCGTTGAAAAGAGTGGTCTTTCCTGCATTGGTATAACCAACTATTGACACTATAGGAATACCACTTCTGTTTCTTAATTTCCTCCTTGTAATTCTTCTTTTCTTTATTAAAGTAAGTTGTTTTTCCAGTTGTTTTATCTTTTTCTCCACAGTTCTTCTCTTCAATTCTCTATACTTTTCTCCAGGACCACCCCTTATTCCAACAATTCCCATCTGTTGATCAAGGCTTCTCCCTATACCAACAATAGCTGGAAGTTCCATCTTGAGTCTTGCAAGTTCCACCTGGATTTTGGCTTCTCTTGTTTTTGCCCTTTTCTCAAAAATTTCAATTATTACATGGGGTCTGTCAAGAACAAATAGGTTAGTTAAATTCGCTATGTTTCTTATTTGAGAATAGGAAAGTTTCTCATCAAAAATAAGATATTCTGCCCCTTTATCTTTTGCCAGACTGGAAATCTCCATGAGTGCCCCCTTACCGATAAAATAAGCAGGGTTGATCTCTCTAAGTCTTTTTAAACTTTTAAATACCACCTCTATGCCCAGGGTCCTTACAAGAAGGTCCAATTCTTCCAGAGTCTCCTCTGGTAAGAACTGGCTGAACTTTCCAGTTATCGTTCCTATAAGTACAGCTTTTTTCTTTTTCTTGCTTACCAGAGAAGTAGGTATATTAGCCATGTTAAAATCGGACTTATAATCCTTCCTATCACTCCGAAGAAGAGAAGTATAACAAGAATAATCATCCCATACATATCAATCTTTGGATTCATAAGAACATCCTGTGGATACTTCAAAAATATCCCATATAAAATCTTTGATCCATCAAGAGGTGGAATGGGTATCAGGTTAAATATTGCAAGAACAGAGTTTATTATTACCATGTATCTTGTAAAAAATTCCAGATACGAAGAAGAAAATGCTGGAAATGGAAAAACAAGGAATCTATAGATTAAAGCAAATACTAAGGCAAGGAGAAGATTCGATAGAGGCCCGGCAAGGGAAACAAGAATAAGTCCTTTTCTAATATTTTTAAATCTTAAAAAGTTAACTGGAACTGGCTTAGCCCATCCAAATGTAAAAGTAAAGTTGGATGTTATAAGAAGTAGTATTGGAACAAGAATTGTGCCTATAGGATCAATGTGTTTCAGTGGATCCAGGGTTAATCTCCCACTTCTCTTTGGAGTTTCATCACCCAATTTGTATGCAGCCCATCCATGTGCATACTCATGAATAATAACTGCAATGAGTAAGGCGGGTAAAATGAACAGAAGTTCAAGTAGTTTTTTCAAAAACATGC
>CAZNRO010000025.1:1645-8130 GCA_964575745.1 uncultured Caldisericota bacterium
TCTCTTTCAAAGAGGATTTCTTCTTTTTCCATTCTTCTCATCAACCTTTCAGCCTTTTTAATTAATTCTTCTGTCTCTTCATTATATTTAAGCTTTCTGTGAATAAACTTAAAACCATCAAGGGATTTAAGTATCCTTAAAGCTGGAATGGTTATAGTTTTATCCCTTAATATGGTGAAAAACTCTTCCTTCATTCTTGTATTTCTTGAATCTGTAAAGAGTCCGGTTTTTATCGTATTTCTCATCAAATTTATCGTATCATTATCTATAATAAAACCAAGTTTTGTGGCATATCTAATTGCCCTCAATATCCTTGTGGGATCCTCTATAAAGCTAAAATTGTGGAGTACTTTTATCCTCCTTTCCTTTAAATCTTTTATTCCTCCAAACAGATCTATCAGAAGACCAAATTCATTAGGATTTAAAGATATCGCCAGGGTATTTATTGTAAAATCTCTTCTTGCAAGATCCTCCTTTAAACTTGCCCACTCTATCTTTGGAAGAGCGGCTGGCTCCTTATAGTATTCTCTCCTTGAAGAGGCTATATCAATCTTTACTCCATCATCAAATACAACCTTTGCGGTTTTAAAATCTGGATGTATAAATATCTTTGCTTTAAATTCTTCCTTTATCTTTCTTGCAAGAATTATGGCATCTCCTTCCACTACTATATCTATATCCTCTACCTTTCTCTTTAAAAGCAAATCTCTTACAAACCCACCTACAAGATAGGCTTTCATATTAAGACCTTCAGCAATTTTACCTATCTCCTTAAACCTCTTTGCTATTCTTGAAGGTACATTTCTTTCCAATAGATCAATTACATAATCCCTCTCTACTGGAAAGATAACTTTGTTTATCTCAGGATATATAGCCCTTAATATATCACTTCTTGCAATTATTCCTACTATCTTTCCCTTAACCACAACAGGAATCCTGCCAACATTCCCTTCAATCATTATCTTTTCGATTTCTTCAAGAGGAATCTCGGGAGATACAATAACTATACTCTTTTTCATAAAGTCTTTTACTTTAAGGTTTGTAAGCCCATGAAGTTCCATCCTTTCAAGATCCTTTCTTAAAAGCATCCCTATAATTTTTTCTTTCTTAACCACTGGAAGAGCTGAAAATCCATATCTTAACATAATTTTCCTTGCTTCATCAAGGGTGCTTTTCTCGCTTATAGTCTTTACCGGGGAACTCATTATATCCTTGGCAAGAATCCTCTTTGAAGTATTTTCTTCAACTAATTTAACTATTTTATCAATGAGGATTTCATCTTTATCAATTTCAAAATTTGCAGAGGAGGCTGTTTTATGTCCTGCTCCGCCATAAGGAGAAAGTATTTTTCTTACATCTACTTCAACAGTTTTACTTCTTGCTATTATAACTGCTCTCCTTTTCTCTATGGATTTCAAAATTATGAACACTGCACTAAGATCAAAAAGCTCAAGAAGTTTATGCGTTAAAAAACCCATCCCTTCAACATATTCTTCCAGCACAACCTCTGAAATTCCAACTCTATAACCATTTATGGTTTTTATCTTAAGAGCAAACAAGAGTTTCTCAAATGCCTTTTTCTGTATAACATTCATATAGGTCATTGCATACTTAGAAACCATTGTTAGATCCACACCAAAGTTGAATAGATAGCTTAAAGCCTCCATGTCATATTTCTTGGTTGTTAAGAATGTAAGGTTTCCTGTATCTTCATATATTCCAAGGGCACCAAGACTCGCTTCAATGGAGTTTAACTCTATCTTTTTGTTCTTAAGCATATGGGTAATTATTGAGGTTGTAGCTCCAACTATCTTTATAATCTTTTTAGCTTGAGGCAGGACAGATGAATCCAATTCATGATGGTCTATTACCACAACCTTTGGAAAATCTTTAACAAAATCACCTATTGAGCCAAGTCTATCTGGATACTGGGTATCAACTACGATAACCTTATCTATCTTGTCCAAATCTATCTTCTTCTTTGGTTTTATATTTTCAAATAAAGTTCCGTATATTGAGAAAAAGGAATAAACAGGCGAAGATAGTGTAGGAAGCAAAAGTACAGAATCTGGAAATATCTTTCCAGCAAGAACAAGGGACGCTAAAGCATCAAAATCCGCTGATCTGTGTGTAACAATTAAATTCATCAATTAAATTATACATTTCCTTTTACTTCTCTTCAATCTTTATCTTTAGCTCCTTAAGTTGGTCCTTTTGGACTTCGCTTGGTGCTGAAGTCAGAGGACATATGGCTTTCTGTGTCTTTGGGAAAGGAATTACGTCTCTCAGACTGGAAGCTCCTGAGAGGAGCATAACTAATCTATCAAGTCCAAGAGCAATACCACCGTGCGGAGGAGCACCATATCTTAAGGCACGCAGGAAAAATTCAAATCTATTCTCAACCTCTTCGTCAGAATAACCCAAAAGGTTGAATATCTTCTTCTGTAAATTTATGTCATGAATTCTTATACTCCCGCCACCAATTTCATATCCATTTATGACAAAATCATAGGCACGTGAATAAACCTTTCCAGGGTCTTTATCTATTAAATCAAGGGTTTCAGGAGAAGGAGAGGTAAAGGGATGATGTTTTGAATCCCACCTATTCTCTTCTTTATTCCATTCAAAGAGAGGGAAGTTTGTCACCCATAGAAGCTCAAATTTTTCCTTTTCTATCATGCCAAAGAGCTCTCCAAGATACAATCTTACCTTCCCAAGTAATTCCAGAAACTCATTGTCTTTTCCTGCAAATAATAGAATAGTATCGCCTTCACTGGCTAAATTTCTAAGTTTGTTTTTCTGCTCCTCATTTATAAACTTTGAAAGAATTGAAGAAACTTTATCAGAAATAGAATAAGCTATCACACCAGATAATCCAATATCTTTAATTTTTTCCTCTATCTCTTTTAACTCTTTTCTTGATAGAAGTCTATTTTTTACCACAAATCCCCTAACCTTTCCACCTTCTTTTATTGTATTTTTAAACAGCTTAAACTCTGAATCTGAAAAAATATCTGTAAAATCAGTTATAGGAAGTGAGAACCTCAAATCAGGCTTGTCTGATCCATACTTCTCCATTGCTTCAGAATATGACATTCTTCTTAAAGGAATTGAAATGTTAATATTCAAGGTTTCTTCAAAAACTTTTTTAATCATTCTCTCAACTACATCCATAATGTCGTCTTCGGAGATAAAGGACATCTCTATATCAATTTGTGTAAACTCTGGCTGCCTATCTGCCCTCAAATCCTCATCTCTAAAACACTTCGCTATTTGAAAGTATCTATCTATACCTGAAATCATGAGTATCTGTTTGAAGAGCTGAGGGGATTGAGGAAGAGCATAGAATTTTCCAGGATATATCCTTGAAGGAACAAGGAAGTCCCTTGCACCTTCAGGAGTACTCTTGGTGAGAATAGGAGTCTCTACTTCCCAGAACCCTTCACTTATTAGAAAATTCCTCACAACATTTGTGGCTTTTGATCTAATATATATGTTTTTCTTCATAAACTCTCTTCTTATGTCAAGGTACCTATACTTAAGTCTTAAAAGTTCATTTATTTCATTTTTTGAATCAATTTCAAAAGGGAGGGGCTCTGATTTATTCAACACTTCCAGCTCTTCAGCAACTACCTCCACCTCACCTGTGGGAATTTTATCATTTATGTTTTCCTTGGGTCTCTCCCTAACAATCCCTACCACCTTGAGGACCCACTCTAAACCAAGCTCTTTAACCTTTTTATGGAGAGTCTCATCCTTTTCTGGATCAAAAACTACCTGAACAAAACCAGTTCTATCCCTTAACTCAATAAAAGTTAAACCACCAAGATCTCTTATGGTCTTCACCCAACCAAAAAGAGTTAGCTTTTTACCAACATCACTTTTGTTTATCTCACCACAATACTTACTCCTCTCCATTCCTTTCCTCCAATTGTTTAATCCTTTTTTTGATATCTGTAAGAGAAACTTCCTCCTGAACTTTCCTTGATAAATCTCTCAAAACCAATTTTCCTCTTATTTTTTCCTCTCCTCCCACCATTATTAGATAAGATGCATTTCTTTTCACTGCATCAGTAATACCAGATTTCAGTTTTTTAGGTTTATAGGGAATAAATACCTTGTTTCCTTCTTCTCCTAAATCCATATATAGCTTGAATGCATCTATATAATCTGTTTCTGAAATAGGAAGAATATAAATCGTCTTTCTTTCTTTGTGAGGTAAGTTTCCAGTTTTTTCAAGAAGAATCATCAATCTCTCTATTCCCATAGCAAATCCAACACCGGGTGTTTTCTTGCCACCCATATTCTTAGAAAGATCATCGTATCTACCACCACCAAGAACTGCATTCTGAGCTCCCAAATCACTTGATTGAACTTCAAATACAGTTCTTGTGTAGTAGTCAAGTCCTCTTACGAGTCTATTATCAATTTCATACCTGACACCAAGAATATCAAGAAGCTCAAGAACCTTCTCAAAATGTTCCCTGCATTCATCACATAGAAAATCTATAATTTTTGGAGCATTTTCTGTTTCTCTTCTACACGATTCCTTTTTACAATCAAGGATCCTTAAAGGATTGGAATAGAATCTTCTCTTACAATCATCACATAGTTTCTCATACCTTGGCTTTAGATACTCTCTCAGTGCCTCTTTATACTTCGGTCTACATTTTTTACATCCAATGCTGTTTATCTTTACGCTTAGATTTTTAAGCCCAAGTTTCTTTAGAATGATAAGAGCTAAATTTATGACTTCCACATCAAGATATGGACTCTCATCACCTAAAGCCTCAATTCCAAAATGGAAGAACTGCCTCTGCCTTCCCATTTGGGGTCTCTCATATCTAAACATTGGCCCAAAGTAGTAGAGTTTCACAGGTTGTGGAAGAGATCTCATGCCGTGTTCAATATACGCTCTCACCACAGATGCTGTTCCTTCAGGTCTTAAAGAAAGCTCTCTTCCTCCTTTATCTTTAAATGTGTACATTTCCTTCTCTACAATATCAGTATTCTCTCCAACACTTCTTTCAAAGATTTCTCTATGTTCAAAAACTGGAGTAATAATTTCTCTATAACCAAAGTTTTCAACCGTTTTCCTTATAGATGAAATTACAATATACAGTGTCTCTGTTTTGCCTGGAAGGATATCAGGACATCCCTTTGGACCTTTTATCATTTCTTAATCACCTTCAAAAACCTTCTCTTCCCAACTTTTATAATCATACCGTCTTTCACATCTATTATAGTCTCATCGGGTTTTAGCTTCTTCCCATCAATAGATATACCTCCCTGCGAAATTAATCTTCTTGCTTCACTTTTTGAAGATACAAGATTCTGATTCTTTAAAAGCTCCACAAGATCAATCCTATCCTCTATAATTTTAACGGTAGGTATATTCTCTGGCATCTCTCTTTTACTGAAAATTTTTATAAAATTATCCTTTGCTCTTTTAGCGTCCTCTTTTGAATGGAATCTTGAAACAATATCTTCAGCCAGAAGGAGCTTAAAATCTCTGGGATTTTCTCCCCCCTTCATTCTCTCTTTAAATTCTTCAATCTCATCTGGATCTCTGTCTGTAAGAAGCTCAAAGTACTCAATTATAAGGTGATCTGGAATACTCATAATTTTCCCAAACATCTCCTCTGGAGTATCATTTATTCCAATGTAATTTCCGAGACTCTTTCCCATCCTCTTTTCTCCATCAATTCCTCTAAGTATTGGCATAAGAATTGCAATCTGAGGTTCCTGACCTACATCTCTTTGAAGGTCTCTACCAAACAAGAGATTAAATTTTTGATCACTTCCTCCCAACTCAACATCTGCCTTTATTACTACTGAATCGTATGCCTGCATAACAGGGTATAGAAACTCATGTAGATATATAGGAACTCCTTTTTTATATCTGTTAAAGAAATCGTCCCTTTCAAGTATTCTTGCTATTGTAAAATGGGAAGCAAGTTCTACAATCTCTCTCATCTTTAAAGGAAGAAGCCACTCGCCATTGTATCGTATCTCTGTTTTTTCTCTATCCAGAATCTTAAATGCCTGCTCACTATAGTATCTGGCATTCCTTTCAATCTGCTCTGGAGTAAGACCACTCCTTGCCTTATCTCTACCAGATGGATCTCCTATTATAGCAGTCCCACTTCCTATAATAAGCACTACATGATGTCCAAGTCTCTGAAAATCCCAAAGCTTATTTAAAACTACAGTATGTCCAAGATGTATATCTGGAGCAGTAGGATCAACACCAAGTTTCACAACAAGAGGTCTACCTCTTTTTAATTTCTCTATGAGTTCTTTCTCATTGATTATCTCTAAAGTTCCTTTTTTAATTATCTTTAACTGTTCTTTTATATCAAACATAATACTCTCCTTGGAAAGGAATTTACAATATTTTACTATATTTTGTTAAAGAAAGAAACCTGAAATAGAATTTGTGTAAGTTTCTATAATCTTAAATCGCCAAGATTCTCCAGAGTTGG
>CAZNRO010000025.1:8230-14227 GCA_964575745.1 uncultured Caldisericota bacterium
TTTCTATACATTTTGGTAAGATTTCTTTCATGAGACTCTTCCTCTTTTGAAAGGTTGGCTAACTTTTTTCTTGCAATTTTGTTCTTAACCAATTCAGAGGTTTTCTTATAAAATCTCATTGCATCATGTTCAGCCTGAATTGCATCCTCCAACAATTTTTTCATTTTTCCACCTCCTTAGTTAATTATACCAGCATAAATCATGGTTTTAAAATTATCTGAAAAATTTTTAATTTATGTGATATAATGTTCCTTGAGGAGATCGGAGAGTGCGAGAACCTTTTTTTGAGATTTTTAAAAGGAGGTAAGCTAAAATGACCGCACTTTTAGCAATTATTGGAGGGGCTATCTACATCATAGGCTATATGGTCTATGGTAAAAGATTAGAAAAAGAAGTAGTAAAGGCAGATCCTAACAGACCAACCCCTGCTGTAAAATTAAGGGATAATGTAGATTATATGCCTGCAAATAAGTTCGTTCTGTATGGACATCATTTCGCTTCTATTGCCGGGGCTGGTCCAATAGTGGGACCTGCACTTGCTGTAGTTTGGGGATGGTTACCAAGTATTCTTTGGATTTGGTTTGGTAACCTTTTTATTGGTAGTGTTCATGACTATCTTGCCTTAATGGCTTCGGTAAGATATGATGGTAAATCGGTTCAGTGGATCTCTGGTAAGCTTATGACTCCAAAGACCAAGTATGCATTTGAGCTCTTTGTATATTTTGCACTTCTTCTTGTTATAGCAGCATTTATGAATGTTTTTGGAGGCCTTGCAGCAGCTGATCCAAAAATTGCAACAGCATCTATTCTCTTCATCATTGTAGCTATGATTGAAGGTTATATAATGTACAGAACAAAGATGAGCTTCAGCGCTGCTTCCATTATAGGTGTAATCCTACTAGTGCTTGCTATAGTCTTAGGATTCCAGTTCCCATTCATTAAGATTGCAAACATAAAAACTTGGTATGTCATTCAGTTTGTCTACGTAATAATTGCCGCGTCACTTCCTGTATGGATATTACTCCAACCAAGAGACTATTTAAATGCATATATTCTATGGTTTGGACTTATAATCGGAGCTATTGCAGCTCTTATCGCTTTCAGAGGATTCACATGGCCCGCATTTACAGTGTTCTCTCCTAACTTAATAAGTGGTCAGCCTTCACCATTCTGGCCAACAGTCCCATTAATCATAGCTTGTGGAGCTTTATCTGGTTTCCACTCAATAGTTGCTTCAGGTACAAGTTCCAAGCAGCTGGATAATGAGTTAAGCGGACTTCTCGTCGGTTATGGTGGAATGTTTACTGAAGGATTCTTATCCACAATAGTTGTTCTCTCCATAGCTGCATTTGGAATGACTGTCCTTAAAGAAGCAGGTGGAGATATGGCAAAGCTTGCATCTCCTGCTCTTATTGGAAAGTATGGAGCAGGGCAGATTGGAGCTACGGTTGGTAAGGTTGGAATATTCACCCATTCATTTGGAAAACTTGTAAACGTAATAGGAATTCCTGAAAAACTTGGTGTAACATTTGGTGGGCTCTGGGTTTCAGCATTTGTTCTTACAACTCTTGACACATCCAACAGGCTTGCAAGATTTGCATGGGGTGAAATATGGGAACCTGTGAAGAAGACAAGTGAAGGTTTCTATAAGTTCATTGCAAACAAGTGGGTTGGCTCAATCATTGCCGCAGCACTTGGAATGCTTATTGTATGGGGAGGAACTCTTGGTTCCCTCTGGCCAGGATTTGCTGGCGCAAATCAGATGCTTGCATCCATTGCAATGATTACAGCAGCAGTATGGGTTAGAAATGTACAGAAGGCAAAAAAGGCTTGGCAATATGCAGTTCTTATCCCTGCACTCTTTCTCTGGATAACAGTTACTGTGGCATTAATATGGTACTTGTTTGTTGCAGTTCCTGCAATCAAAGCAGCAACAACCAAGTATCCTGTGGCAATATTTACAATAATAATGATCATTCTTAACTTTATCCTCATAGGTGATTTCTTTAGTGCATTTAGAAAAGGACCAAAACCTGAAGCAGAGGTGAAATAGAGATGAAAAAACTCTCCGATCTCCTTGGGAGATTTTTTGGCGGTATTGACGAAGGTTTAAAGGAGGCTTCAGTCTCCCTTATCGAAAAAGAATTGGAGGAGACAGAGAATGTTTTTGCGCTTTTAACAATGGGTTTTTTATCTGGAATCCCATCTCCTCCAACCGGTCTTGTCTTAAGGCTTCTTCCATACATGCAGAGAGAAATATACGTAATGATGCTAAGAAGTAAAAATCTTGATGATGTCTTTGCAGAAACTGCAGGAACATTTGATATTGATTAGGAGTAAACAATGAAAACATATTTTTTCCTTGGAAAAGGTGGGGTTGGAAAGACTACTATTGCAGCCTCTTTTGGCGTAGGTATCTCAATAGAAAAAAGAAGTGTACTTGTTGTATCTCTGGACCCAGCTCATAATCTTGGAGATGCATTTAATCTTCCTCTATCCAACAAGATAAAAAAGATTAGCGATAATCTATCAGCTGTTGAAGTAGATATAGAGAAAATGATAAAAGAATATTTAAATGAGCTTGCATATAAGATGAAAAACACCTATAGATACCTTACCACTTTCAATCTTGATAGATACTTTGATATCTTGAGACATTCACCTGGTATTGAAGAGTATGCAGTCCTTGAAGCCATAAAGAGATTCATAAGATTAAAAGAATTTGACACAATAGTATTTGATACACCCCCCACAGGAATCACAATAAGAGTCTTTGCAATGCCAAAACTCTCCCTTCTATGGACAGATAGATTGATAAAGATGAGAAGGAGAATTCTTGATAGAAGAAAAATGGTAGAGAATGTAAAGGGAAGATTTGAAGCTAAAATAGAAGAAGAAACGGTAGTACTTACTTCTGATGAAAAAGAAGATGATGTAATGCAGGAATTGGTTAGATACAGATCTGAAATGGAAGAGCTAAGGAATTTCTTCTCATCTGAAGATACAATAGTTGATGTAGTTACGATGCCAGAGGAACTTGCTCTTTTTGAAACAAAAAGGATATCTGAATCTCTCTCAGAATTTAAGATAAAACTAAGAACTATATTTTTAAATAAAGTAATTCAGTGTAAAAAACCCCCTGAAGGTATAAAAGGTAAGATAAAGGAACAGGAAGAGGTCTTAAAGAAGATGGGAGAGGAATTTAGAGGAACACAAATAAAGGAAATTCCTCTTCTTGAACATTCTCCACGAGGTACTGAAGAATTAAAAGAGTTGTATAATAATTATTTGACATGAGGTATAAAGGAGACAGAGAAACTATAAGGAAAATAAAACTAATTCTATCCACAATTGAAGAACCTACAACGGGTCTTGACTTGATAACAGGTGACTTTATCGATGAGATAGAGATTGATTTTACCAGGATAGTAATTCACATAAAAGACCTGTATCCTATGGCATATCGGCCTTTTAACTTATTTCTTGCATCTTATATTACAAATACTTTGGCAAAGAAGATCGTTGAATCCCTTAATAAAGCAGGTTTTACAGAGGTTCTTGTTGTGGGTGGAAAGAGAGAGGAGACAATTTTATGAGTCAATCCCAAATTATAGTTATCCTTGTTGTAATCGGAGGGATAATAACCCTCCAATTTTTTCAAGGGAGAAAGATTAACCTTCTCTTGATGAAAAAGTTTGTTCAGGGTTTTGAAAAAAATTTGAGAATAAAGGATAAAACCTACGTCTGGATCGGAGGATACGCTGGTTTCAGAGCACACTATGAACTAAACGATAGTAGTGTTAAAAAATTGGAATTAACTCTCACTCTTTTACCTCGTCAGAGCCTTCTCTACCTTCCTATATCACTTATCACAAGAAAACACGACAGACTTTACATAGTTCTAAGATCAAGGGTAAAGATAGACACAGATGTTCACATAATAAAAAAATATTACTATTTCTTAGGAGCAGATATAGATGAAGCAAGAGAACTTGAAAAGGGAGAGGTTGTATTGGGTGAGAATAAATTCCTAACCATGTACAGGAATTTGAAAGATCTTGATAAGCTGATGGAACTTACCAAAAAAACTTTCAATCCTGACAGATTAAGACACATCGGTCTTGTTAAAAACACAAATGTTCTTTTTGCCCTTATCAAGCCAGACCCAAACGAAACTCCAAAGGAAATTAAAAAACTTGTAGAGAACTTTAAGAATATTGTAATTCATGCCTAAAATTGGAATTGTAACCCCAGGAGGAGATGCTCCTGGAATGAATGCATGTATAAGAGCTGTTGTAAGAACAGCAATACTTGAGGGTTTTGATGTTTTTGGAGTAATGCGGGGGTGGAAAGGGTTAGTAGAAAACGAAATTATTAAACTCACCTCAAGAGACATGAGTGGGATAATAAATAAAGGTGGCACAATTTTAAAATCTCAAAGGTTTCCCGAATTCAAAGATAAAAAAATCAGGGGAATGGCTATTAAAAATCTAATAAATAGAGATATAGAAAACCTCATTATTATTGGTGGGGAAGGCTCTCTTAACGCAGGATTAAAAATTTCCAGAGAGAGCAATATCAATGTAATTGGTATTCCCGCATCTATTGATAACGATGTGTATGGTACAGAGGAAACCATAGGTTTTGATACAGCGGTAAATACAGCCGTTGACGCTATTGACAAAATAAGAGATACAGCCACCTCTCATGAAAGAATTTTTATAATAGAAGTTATGGGAAGAAAACATGGATTTATTGCTCTTGAAGTTGGCATAGCGTCGGGTGCTGAAATAGTTCTTATTCCAGAGATACCATTTGATTTAAAAAAGGTAATTGAAGTTTTAAAAAAAGGAATAGAGAAGGGTAAAAAATCATACATAATCGTTATGGCTGAGGGGGTAGGCTCATCATATAGAGTTGGAGAGAGAATCTCCAATCTTCTTCCTCATTCCGAAGTAAGAGTGACAATTCTTGGATACATCCAGCGAGGTGGAAAACCTACATACTTTAGTAGAAAACTTGCTTCCATTTTCGGTTTCAATGCGGTAAAATTAATAGCAAGTAATAAGTCTAAAAATAAAATGATTACATGGAACAGGGGAGAAATTATGATAAAAGACTTAAACGTTGTAGAGAAAGAAAAGAGGATAGATTTTGAATTTGAAGAAATAATAGAGATTCTATCCTCTTAAAGGAGGTGATTCAGTTGGAATTTAAGTACTTAGGAAAAAATGTACAGAGACCAGATGCAGTATCAAAAGTAACAGGTAAGGCAGTTTTTCTTGATGATATTAAACTACCTGGAATGCTTTATACTGCTATACTAACTCCACCATATGCTCACGCAAAAATTCTCTCCATTGATACATCTGAAGCAGAGAAATCTCCGGGTGTTGTTAAAGTAGTTACAGGGCAAGGGTGCAAAGTTGTTTATGGAGATTGTATAAGAGATCGTTACCCAATGGCAGTGGATAAGGTAAGATACATTGGGGAACCAGTAGCTGCAGTTATTGCGGAAAATCCCTATTACGCTAAACAAGCTGTAAAGAAGATAAAAGTTGAGTATGAAAAACTTCCAGTTTACACGGATGCACTTGAAGCTATGAAAGAGGATGCAGCTCTTATTCACGAAAAAAATGGAGAATACTGGCATCTTCCAGCCTATAAGCCAATACCAAAAACAAATGTAGCTATGCATTATGATCTTAAGAAAGGGGATGTAGAGAAAGGGTTTAAAGAAGCAGATGTGGTTGTAGAAGGAGAATTTATTTATCCATTTGGTTCCTCTGCTGCAATAGAGCCACACGGTACAATTGCATGGTTTAAAGAAGACGGAACTATTGAAATCTGGTCTTCATCTATCTGTCCTTTCATAATAAGAGAGGATGTTGCAAGAACTTATGGAGTACCTGTCTCAGATGTTAGAGTCCATATTCCAGAAATTGGAGGATGTTTTGGTTATAAATCTGATGTAATCATTGAACAGACAGTAGCTTA
>CAZNRO010000026.1:0-9529 GCA_964575745.1 uncultured Caldisericota bacterium
AGGAATTCCTTCTCCTTTGCAAGTTCGTTTGGTTCAACTATTACTCTCTGGTAAATACCAGGAAGAATTCCATACAGAACAAGAATCAATACAAACAAAACAACAATAGAGATAAGGAGTTTTCTTTGAGGTCTGAATTTACCAAGATTTGATGAATAGATAAACAAGAGTATGGAGAGGATTAGAAGAAGAGATATCAAAACATAGTAAATGGGAATTCTCACATGCAAGTCTGTAAATCCAATTCCATAAACAGTACCCCTTTTAGATATCATCATGTTAAAAATGGAAAAATAGGTCTTGACACTGATAATAAGGAATAAAACACCAAAGAGATAGGCAAACCTTCTATACATCTCATCCTTTGTTAGTCTTATGGAAAGAGTGAATCGTGCCTTTGACATAATAATGCTATAGAAGAGATAGAGGAAGATAACAAAAACCGAAAGAGATATGAGAAAATCAAGCACATTTAGCACAAATGGAAGGGTAAAGAGATAAAAGGAGAGATCTTTATTAAAAATAGGAGTTTTTATACCCACAGGTGTCTTATATAAAAAAAGAAGCAATTTATTATAATCAAGGGAATTTGTCAGAGAAAAGAGGAAGGATACAGCAACTATACCAACATAGAAAGAGAGTTTAAATATCTTTCTCTGTTTTCTCGTTTCAGAAGCCTCAAATGGTGTTTTAATAAATCTAAATCTCATAGCAAGGTATGTAAAGAGAAGTGTTAAAAGGAAAGAAATTGCAAAAGTTAGAATTATAAATAAAAGTCTTCTTCTAAATGTAAGACCGAAACCCAGACTTTTAAACCACTGATAATCAACAAACAAGCTGGAAAATACATAGATAAAGATTACAAAACCCACTGGAATTATCATAAGAAGAAAAAGTGGAAGAGAGAACTTACCTTCTTTTTTAAGGGTAATTATGAATGGTAAAGAAAATATCAATGCAACTAAAATTATTAAAAACATTATGTTTCCCTCCTTTTTCTATAATATAGAAACTCATCCACTCTTTTAAGAGCTAACTTCACTCCCTCACTTTCTTTTTTAACCTCTCCTACATCCTTAGGAAAAACAAGGTGTCCAAAGGAAAAATCAAAGGATAATTCCTCTATGTAGATTTTGAACTCTTTGTTAAATCTATCTCTAATCCTTTTTGAGATTTTCTCCACCGCCATTTTATCATCTCCCGGAACAAACACTATAAATTCATCTCCTCCATACCTAAAGACGAGGTCTGTCTTTCTCACAGATTCTTTAAGTATTTCTGCAAATTTTTTCAACACTCTATCACCTTCAGGATGACCAAAGGCATCATTTATACTCTTAAATTCATCTAAATCTATCATCATAAGTTGAAAGGACGAATCGTATCTTATGGATTTAGATATCTCATAACTTAACATTCTTTCCAGCTCCCTCCTGTTGTACAGACCCGTAAGATAATCCTTTATAGCAAGCTCTTCTGCTTCTTTCTTTAGGGCATCAAGCCTTTCAAATAGAGAGTGTTTCTCCATAACTACCTCTGCGAATCTTGCAAGAGTTTCAGCTATTCTCACATCTGATTGAGTGAATTTGTTTGGTTTCCATGAATCTATGTTAATAATTGCAACAACTTTATCCCCAATTATTATTGGAACACCTATGTATGATTTAACCGGTGATTTAGCATCTCTTATCCATGCAGGTACTTCTCTTGTATCAGGATAGTATAGTGTTTTTTTGGTTTCCTCTATCTCTCTTATATTTGCTGGTAAAGATGACCTCATTTCTTCCTCAACCTTTTTCACAACATCATCTTCTATGTTCTCCCAAAGAATAAATTTCCACTCTCCATTCTCTTTTACCATTATTGATGTACTGTCAGCACCTGTAATTTTAATAGCTGTTTTAATTAATTCCTTAAGTATTTTATCTCTGTCTCCAATCCCCCTTGTTAAAAAAAGTGTTGATTCTACAAGAAGTTCCATCTTTCTTTCTGTTCTTGTAAAGAAGCTGATACTTTTATCAAGTAGCAGGGTGTAGAGAATCATGTATCCAGCTATAGGTAAACATCTTAAGGAAACAAGCCTTGGATTGTAGATAAAATCAGGTGGATAAATATGAGAAGAGTAGAAGTGGGGAATTACACCAAAGGTTTCTGAAAATATCTCCCCAAGATAAAGTAGGATATAGGAAAATAAAATATAGTAGAGGGATTTTCTCAAGCCAAAGAATGAAAATAGAAGTAGATAGAGAAAGTATAGAATAAAAGTGATACTCTCAATTCCTCCTGAAACATAAAGTATTGTTGTAACAAAAAGACCATCAAGTATAAAACTTATGATAAGGAAAGTGTAATAGTTTTCTCTCTTCAATTTCAAAAAGATGAAATAGGAGAGTGCAAGAAGCAGAAAATAAGAAAGTGAAGCAAAGATGTATGCCCTTGGTGAAATAATCTGGATTTTATTAAAAAGATTTAAAAGCCCTGTAAATAGAAACAAAAGGGCGATTAAGATCTTTATTTTTAAAATCTCAATTCCTCTTAAATAAAGTTCACTCAATAAAAAAGTGTCTTTCATATCTTAATTTTAGAAAACTCCAATTTTTCTAAGTTCCTCCTCGCTAAGCCCAAAGTAATGACCAATTTCATGATACAAAACATTCTTTATCTTTTCAACCAAAGGAACATTTTCCATCCTCGCCTCCTCCTCTATCTCTTTCGTAAAAAGTATAATTCTATCAGGAAGAACACCGTTGTAGCCCAATCCCCTTTTGGTTAAAGGAACTCCTTGATAAAGTCCAAGAAGTCTACCACCTCTTACTCCTACCTCCATTAGAAGAGCTACAGAGGGTCTCTCCTCAAGCACTATGCTGACATTCCTCATGTCCCTTTTAAAACGCTCTGGAAGTTCATCTATTAACTTAAGAACTACCCTTTCAAATTCTTTTCTTTCCACAACTCAATTATATGATAAAATTCTTTATATGAATATATTGAGAGGAGATTTAAAGGATTTTTCATTTTATGATATTCTTACGCTGATAAAGAATATCCAAAAATCTGGGGTTCTAATCATTGAATCTGAGGGAGAGGAATTTGGAAGAATATACTTTGATCAGGGTGAGGTAACACACGCTTCAGTTAAAAACTCCCCTATTCTAATTGGAAGTTTATTGGTAAAGCATCAAAAGATAGATGAAGAAGAACTTGAGAGAATACTAAATGAAAATACAGGAGGAAAACTTGGAGAGAAGCTTGTAAAGTCTGGAGCAATAGAGAGAGAAGAGCTAAGGAAATTTCTGAAACTTCAGCTGGTGGAAAGATGCTTACATATGTTCCTTATAAAGGATGGGAGCTTTAAGTTTATACCCAATGAGAAACCGAAAGAGATAAACATAAAGATGGATGTTGACGAGCTCATGCTTGAACTAACGAGAAAATATGACGAATTAATGGAGATAAGGAAAGTTATACCAAATGATGATATTGTCCTTAAGGTAAACCCAGAACCGAACATGGACAGCTTGACATTTTCAAAAGATGAATGGGAGATAGTATTTATGTGTGATGGAATAAAAACAGTGGGAGAAATAGCCTGGTCATCAAAGCTTGGTTACTTTGAGGCACTAAAAACCATGAGAGATCTTATTCTCTCTGGTCTTCTTTTAAAGGAGGAAGAAGAATGAAAATTCTAAAGAATGTTTCCATCTTTACTGGAGGAGAAAACCCAAAATTTTTTAATAATGGCATTTTGGTGTGGGATGAAGAAAAAATAGTTTATGTGGGAGAGAATAATAAAGAATATAAAGGTGAAGTTATGGATGGAAAGGGGAAACTCGTGATGCCAGGTCTTATACTCGCACACGATCACCTATACTCGGCTCTTGCAAGAGGTATACCTTTAAAAGATTACCACCCTGAAAATTTCATAGAGATACTAAAAAATCTATGGTGGAAACTGGATCTTGCTCTGGACAAGGAATCAGTTTATTACTCTGCACTTGTGGGGATAATTGATGCCATAAGGAAAGGAACAACCACCATAATAGATCACCATGCAAGTTTTGGATACATCTTAGGAAGTCTTGATGAATTAGAGAGAGCAAGTGTTGAAACTGGGATTAGACTCTCCACATGTTTTGAGGTTTCAGATAGGTGTGGAGAGACCAAAGCAAAGGAAAGCATAAAGGAAAACATAAGATTCATTGAAAAGTTGAGGAAAGAAAAGAATCCTCTTGTATCACCAACATTTGGAATGCATGCCCAATTTACAATAGGTGAAAAAACTATAAAGGAGTGTGCAGAAGCAGGAAATGCCCTTGATGTTGGATTTCATATCCATGTTGCAGAAGATATATCTGATAGAGAAGATTCCATTGAAAAATACGGAGTGGGAGTTGTTGAAAGACTCTTAAAGGAAAATATACTTGGCAAAAGAACTCTTGCAATTCATGCCATCCATATTGATGAAAAGGAAAAGGAGATCTTAAAGGAGACTGAAACTATGGTTATACACAATCCTGAATCAAATATGAACAATGCAGTTGGAGTATCTGATGTTATAGGGATGATGAATAGAGGAATCCTTGTGGGTCTTGGAACAGACGGTTTCACACAAAACATGTGGAGAGAGGCTCAGGTTGCGAATATACTACACAAGTTAAACAAAAAAGACCCAAATGTTGGTTTCATGGAATCCTACAAAATGCTATTTGTAAACAATCCGAAGATAGCTGAAAGAGTCTTTAATAAAAAAATTGGAGTGATAGAGGAAGGTAGCGTTCCAGACTTCATAATGCTGTCTTATACACCCCCAACACCTCTAAATGAAGATAACTTCTTCGGTCATTTTCTCTTTGGATTATCTCCAGATTTTGTTGAGGATGTGGTGATAAATGGAAGGTTTGTTATGAAGGGGAGGGAAATTATAACTGTGGATACAGAAAAAATAGAGAGAGAAAGTAAGAAGGTTGCAAAGGAACTATGGGGGAGATTTAACTCTATTCAATAATGACTCTAATAAAGCTTGGAATAACATTCTTTATCATAATCTTTTTAATAACAAGAAAGGTAAGTCCAGGCATAAGTTTACTTATTGGTGGAATACTCCTTGGTTTTATCTATCCAATTCCATTTAAAGAGCTGATGAAGCATTTTCTTATAACATCTATCTCTAAAGACACTCTCAAACTTACCATAATGCTATGTACGATATACTTCTTTGCCAATCTCCTTCAGGATAAAAAAATTCTTACAAAGATGATAAAAAATCTTGACTCTTTTATACCCAATAGAAAGATTGTCATTTTTCTTTCTGCTTCACTTGTGGGTCTCATACCTATGCCTGGAGGTGCTCTATTCTCAGCCCCACTTGTGGAAGAATCAGCAAAGGAGATGGTGGCAACAAACGAGAGGAAAGCTTACTTAAATTACTGGTTCAGACATGTGTGGGAAGGTGTATTCCCAATTTATCCTGCCCTTATACTCATATCCATATTTTTAAAAATACCAATCAGAACAGTCTTATTGGCACACTTTATACTTCCAATACTTCAGATATCTGCTGGATGGCTTATAGGTTATAGGGGTGTGAAGCTTGAGAACATAAAGAGAGAAGAGGGAAGTTTTTATGAATTCCTGAAATATTTCTCTCCAATACTCCTTATAATACTTCTCTCCACAGTGTTTTCACTTGATGTTGTATATGCAATATTTATAACTACAATCCTTAGTCTCATATTTTTAAAACCAAAATCTAAAGAGATTAAGGGATATTTCTTAAAATCTTTTAAATTGGAGAACTACCTTCTACCATTAGGGATATTCTTCTTTAAGAACCTTATGAATTCAGGAATAGCAAGCAGGGTATCTGTTGAACTAACCTCCCTTCATGTAAGTCCCCTTATTCTACTCTTTTTCCTTCCATTTATAGTAACTTTTGTCACAGGTATCACATCTACATCCGTTGGTGTCTCCTATCCGTTGATAGAGAGTTTCTTATTCATAAATGGGAAACTCTCTCTTTCATTAATGGGACTTGCATTTACAGGTGCAGTGGCTGGAGTCCTCCTCTCTCCCCTTCATCTATGTTTAATAGTGACTGTAAGGTATTTTAAGGCAAAGTTTGGAAAAGTTTATTCCTTTATTATCCCTTCTGTAATTTTTGTATCAGTGATATCTGTTCTTTTGTATCTACTGCTTCTTAAATTCCACTTTTAATATGAAATTGGCGTCTCTCTTCTCCTCCAGCGTAACAAAGTAGATGCTGGATAGGTTTTGAACTTTATCTTTACCAAAATTTTTCAATTTTGAAAAATCCAGAAAGAGTATGGTTGTTATGTCTCCCTGAACATCTGAACCCAAACCTTTTAAAAGTTCACTTAAACTTCTACTCTCTCCAATCTTTCCATAGATTATTGAATTTTTTACACCTTCTTCACTACCCAAAAATAGAAAGTTAGAAAGAATTGATATGGCCATATTTACACCAGATGAACTTTTACCAAGAATAAGCTCTGTATCTTCAAAGGGAATTCTTATAAAGGAAAAATTAAAGTTTTGTGTTAGATAACTTTTAAAATTCCCTATTTTCTCACTTACATCATCTGCTCCTTTAAGATTGGAGACAATAACAAAGTCTGGTTTTTCCTCTTTCATATTGAGGGATACTATTACATCTTCTTTGAAAAGGGATAGGAAACCTAAAATATCAAATCCCTGGGTGAAACCAGCTATCAGAGGATTCTGTTCCTGAAGAGAAGATACAGCTTGAGATAGAAAATTTCCAAGTCCTCTAACTCCAAATATAAAGAAGGGGTCTTTGCCTACAAATCTTAAAATTGTTTCAGAGAGGGGAACTGGGGTTGTGGGATTAATTTTATTGTAAAAACCCTTCACAAAAAGGGCATCCTTATGAAGTTCTGTATAAAAACCTCCCTCACCAACATTTTGAGAATTGACATTAAAGTATCCAAATACATTTGAATCTAATGGAACTTTATCAAGCACCTTCTTAAAGCCCTCTGTATTTAAGAGCGAGTCTTTCTTTTTGGTGTATATCACACTTTTGAAGGTATCAATGGATGTGGTAAAGATAACTGTATCCTTTAGATTGGAGACATAGAATGGTTGGGATACGGGAGAGTAAGGTGTTAGATTTTCTGATGAAGGAACAATTTCATAAACTGTGAAAGAAGAGATTTTCTTTTTCTCAACAACACCTCCGCTTTTTTCAATCTCGTCTGTAAGGAACATGACAAGTTCATCACCCTTTCCTCTCTTTGCATTTATAGATGCAACAAAAGAATTCTCTTTATCCTCAACAAAGAAGATTGAACCATTTTTTTCAGTATAAGACAGGAATGTGGTTAATCTCTCATCCTTTACAAAATTCTCCAGAGGGATATCACTAAGATCGTAGTAAAGATAGAATTTTGAGTTTTTTGGGGGATAGAGATTACCAGAGAACTCTGCTCTCCTGAATGTAATAAATCCTATTTTATAGAGGAGAAATACCCCTCCTGCCAACAGACAGATTATTAATAGAATAATGATGAGTTTCTTCATGGTTTAACACCTACTCTGCTAACAGTTATTTCCACCTCCCTTAAATCAGGATATAGGAATGGAAGGCTCACTTTTATTTTATCACCTACTTTAACAATTTCCACTATTGAATTAAATTTTTCACTAAACACAGGAAAAACTTTATCCTTTATCCTAATCTCTCCTAATTTCTCTGGATTTATAACCACATGGGGAACAGTAGCTTCAACGATAAATGGATAAGCCCAGAAGTTTGAATCAACATCACTAAACATGCCTGAAACATTGAAACTTGCCTTCCCTCTACCAATAGCTTTAAGGACAATTACGAGAAACTCAGCTCTTGTAATCAATCCATCAGGTTTAAATGTTCCATCAGGATAACCCTTCATTATTCCTGCCTTAACCACAGCACCAATTATTCCTCTTCCCCAGTAATCCTTCCTCACATCTTTAAATTCCGTTGAGTAATCTTCACTTAAAGATAGGATTTTAAATATAACCGCACTTGCTTCTATCCTCGTCATATATCTCTCTGGTTTAAATGTTCCATCAGGATAACCCTTCATTATTCCATTTCCTACGACAGAGGATACAAATTCACTTCCCCAATAATTGGGAGGAATATCCTTTGGCAGGAAGGAGATGGAGGGTTTAAGTAAAAGAGCATTGGTTATGATTGCACTAGCTTCAACCCTTTTTAATGGAAGATTTGAGCCAAAACTTCCATCTGGAAAACCAGAGATTATTGCATGATGATACACTCTTAAACAATTAACAAATATTTTAAATTCCTCTTTATTATCATTAAAACTTAAAGTAAAGTTCTTATACTCTTTACACCCTTCTGTAATTTTAAATTTTAACTTTAATACCTTTGTCTTCCCCTCAGGAATAGATTTTAAAGTATAGGAAATTTCTCCACTTTTTAATCTAACCATCGGAGTTGAAGATAGAAAACTTACACCATCGTCAAATGAGAGCCTAATCAGCTTTTCCTCACTTTCCTTGTTTCCAGAATTTATAAAAGTTATCTTTATCTCAAACTCCTTTAAGAGTTCAACCTCCTCTGGGAAATCAAGACTATAAGTTATATTCTCCCTACCCTCCCCTCTTATAGCTACTAAAACTTCATGCTCAATTGGTTTAATATCTGTGCCTTTCAAGGTGAAAGTTAAAGAAACATTCTTATCGTCTATAACATTTTCTGACTTTAAAGTAATGGATACATTTATTTCCTCGTTTGGTTTTAAACTAAGAATACTAATAGTAAAAACTTTTTCCTTTGAATCAAAGCTTCCCATGGAAGAAGAGATAAAACTAAAGTTGTTGGGCACAGTAAAGGAAAGTTTAATGTTCTTACCTGTGTCGTTACCTGTATTTTTTATGTTTATTTTTATATTAAATATTGAGTTAGCATTGACCTCTTCAGGAGATTCCACTTTAAACACTATATTTGGCTTACCAGAAACATTAAACTTGGTTTCTTCGTCTCCAATGTCACTATTTGGAATTCCATCATCAAATTCATCCTTGTCTGTTTTCTCTTTAATTAAGAGTTCATCTATGGGGTAATAATACACTTCTCCTTGAAGAGAGATATCTGTTCCTACATCAATGGAGTCTGGTATAAGAGATGAGAAGGAAATTGTAACAAAGGATTTGGGATCTATATCTATACTCTTTACATAGATTGTATTGTTCTCCACACCACCTTCTGCACCATTAGGTAGAAAATCCAATTTTACGTCTTTTAAAACGTCGGGAATGGGGCATTCAAAACCAACATTCTTTATTCCCATGCCTCCACTATTTTTTATTTTTACACTAAATTTCACCCTCTCGCCTCTCTCAACTGAGTTTGAAACTAAAAGAATTGCATCAAGAAATGGGAGAGTGACAAGTTTCTTATTTAAAGAGAACTCTGAAGTTCCAGTGTCTTTGTTGGTTAGAGTGGCGGTTATATATTGACCCTCTTTCGTCTCACCAA
>CAZNRO010000026.1:9629-13454 GCA_964575745.1 uncultured Caldisericota bacterium
GTTCTCTGCATAGAAACTATCTATCACATTGTAATTTGAATAGTATAGATACAGACCGTATTGCAAATTACTGACAGATACATTTCTTATTTTTACCCCATTTGCTTTGTAGAGATAAATACCTATATTTGCGTTTCTTATGGATATATTGTGTATGTCTCCTTTTGCCTGTTTTGTCTCTATAACACCCTTTCCTTTAAAATTTATTATAGTAATTCCAGATATTTCAAAGCCGCTTTTTCTAAAATAGAACAATGTTTCTTTACCAGCAACCATTGAGGCATCAATAACTATTTCTGGTCCATCTGGGTTTCTATCTCCATACTTTTCAGTCTGAGACAAACCATCAATGATTACCGGTTTATTCATCTCTGGAATTGGATCTTTTAGCTTTATAACCCAGACTTTACCGTTGAAGTTTTTATCTTCCTCAGGAATATCAAATTTTACAACTCCCCCCTTATCTATCGCTTCGCGTATTGCATACAGAAAAGAACCTGCCCCTCTGGAGTTGGTATTGGTGACTATAAATTCTCCCTTTGCAAGTGTAATTTTAAAAGAGAAAAGCATTAAGGAGATTAAGATTAATGTTAAAACTTTCTTCATTTTCTAACTCCTTTCCAAAAGGTTTCAATTTATTATTATAAAACTTATTTCATAAAATAAAAAAAGCCCCGAATGTTCGGGGCTTTGCCTTACAAAGAAACTTCTCTATAAAGAAAGTTTCTTAACGTTCTTTGCCTGTGGTCCTTTCTCTCCCTGGACTACCTCAAACTCCACTTCTTCACCCTCTCTGAGGGTTTTGAAACCGTCTCCACTAATAGCAGAGTAATGTACAAATACATCCTCTCCACCGTCATCTCTTGTGATAAAACCGTAACCCTTTGAAGAGTCAAACCATTTAACTTTGCCTTTAATCATGCTGCTTTTGCCTCCTAAAAATTTTTCGTGCCCTAAAGCACCCTTAGAGTTTAACATAAAAACGGCTTTTGTCAAGTAAATGTATAAGTGCTATAATCTTATGAGGAGGTAAATTATGAATGTACTCATGGTTTATCCAGAATATCCTAACACATTCTGGAGTTTTAAGTATGCACTTAAGTTCGTTGGGAAAAAGGCATCTTTTCCACCCCTTGGACTTCTAACTGTAGCTTCTTTCCTGCCAGAGGAGTGGAATGTTAAATTGATAGATTTAAATGTGGAGAAACTGAAGGACAGGGACATAAAGTGGGCAGATTATGTTTTCTTAAGTGCAATGCTTGTTCAAAAAGAATCAACTTTAAATATCATAGAGAGGGCTAAAAAATTTAATAAGAAAATAGTTGCTGGTGGTCCAATGTTTACTACGGGATACAAAGATTTTCCCTTTGTTGATTCCATCGTAGTGGGTGAGGCAGAAACTGTCATGGGTGATTTAATTGAGGATATGAATAAAGGTCAGCTTAATCATCTCTACATCCCCTTTAGAAAACCTGACATGAAGGAGGTTCCAATACCAAGATGGGATCTTGTAGACTTTAAAAACTATGTTTCAATTCCAGTTCAATTCTCAAGAGGTTGCCCCTTTAATTGCGAGTTCTGTGACATTATTATAATAAACGGAAGGATTCCAAGAACCAAAACCCCTGAGCAGATGGTTGAAGAGTTTCAATCTGTGTACGAGAGGGGATGGAGAGGATCTGTTTTTATCGTGGATGATAACTTTATAGGCAACAAGGAAAAGGTAAAAGAGATGTTAAAATCCACCATAACATGGCAAGAAGAGAGGGATTATCCATTCACATTTCTAACTGAGGCATCTATCAATCTCTGTGATGATGAAGAGCTCATGAACTTAATGATTAAGGCTAACTTTGATAAGGTGTTTGTGGGAATAGAGACACCTAATGAGGAGAGCCTCAAAGAGACGGGTAAACTTCAGAATACAAAGAGAAATCTCCTTTCATCCATAAAATTGCTTCAAAGAAAGGGCTTTGAAGTGATGGGGGGTTTCATACTTGGCTTTGATCATGATACAAAGTTAATATTTGATAAGATGATAGACTTCATTCAGAATAGTGGAATATGTGTATCAATGGTGGGAATCCTTAATGTACTTCCAGAGACAAGACTCTTCAAGAGACTTAAGAAGGAGAAAAGACTTATTGAGATAAGCACTGGAAATAACACTGACTTTTCGGTGAACTTTATTCCTAAAAACATGACTGTAGAGGAGCTGGTTGAAGGCTATAAAAAGGTGGTTAAAACAATTTACTCCTACAAATATTACTATAAAAGGCTCTTAGAGTTTATAAAGAACTATAATCCAAAGAGCAGGTATAAAATTACATTTTCAGAATTCATGTATGGGGCAAAAGCTTTTCTAAAGTCAATTTTTATTCTTGGTACTATTGAGAATTCAAGATTCTTCTACTGGAAAACATTTATAAAAACTCTATTTACAAAACCAAAAAGTCTTGTAAAGGTTATTACACTTAGCATATATGGATACCATTTTAAGAAAGTTTACGATGAATATATTACTCAAGTTTCTAATTAACTATATCTAAAATTTCATAAGGTTTGGTTATAAGGAAATCTGGCTTCTGTTTCTTAAGTTCATCAAGTTTACCAAGTCCCCATAAAACACCGCAGGTTAAAACTTTTGCGTTCTTTCCAGTCTTTATATCAACCACACTATCCCCAACCATCAAAACCTCTTCTTTACTAACTCCTTCTTTATTAATGACCCTTATTATACCAAAGGGATCTGGTTTTTTAACGCTAAAAGTATCGGCTCCAACCACCTCTTTAAAGTAATTGAAGATACCAATGTGTTTAAGTATCTTTACCGCAAATCTTTCGTGTTTGTTTGTCAATATATATAAACACCTATCTTTTACCCTATCAAGCACATCTAAAATTTCAGGGAAGGGTCTTGTATTATCAAACATGTGTTCTTCATATATTTCAAAGTATCTATCTATAATCCCATCTTTAATCTTCCCATTTACATAGGAGAAGCTCTTTTCAAGAAGAACATCAGTACCATTGCCTATAAATTCATATATTTTTTCCTCTGGAATAGGTGGAAGATTTTCTTCCTTAAGGAGAAAATTTACAGATCTTGCAATATCAAGTTTTGTATCCACGAGTGTTCCATCGAAATCAAAAATTATAACCTTTATCTTTTTCATAAGTAAGGTGGTCTGTAGTCTCTAAAGTATAAGAAATCTATACCAACAGTTCTTGATGAAATCTTAGGAATTGGTGGAAACTTCCTCTTAAAGTGGGAATTAAAAACCATCTTTAAAACCTTATTAACCTTTACCTCATCAAATCCTTCTTTTACAATCTCAGAGGGTTTTTTTCTCAAATCAACAAGAAGGTATAATATTTTATCTAATTCATCGTAGGTTATGCCCATCTCACCTTCATCACTTTGTCCCTCCCAGAGTTCTGCTGATGGAACCTTATTTAAAATGAAGTCTGGAACTCCCAAATATTTAGCAAGAATTCTTATCTGTGTTTTGTATAGATCACCAAGGGGAAGGATAGAGGCTGCCATGTCTCCATACCATGTGGTATATCCAACCAAAATCTCGCTTTTATTGGATGTTCCTGTGACAAAAGCAGAGTATTTCTTAGATTTATCAAAAAGTACTGCCATTCTTGTTCTTGCCATATAATTTCCCTTCCTAACCCTATCCATTTTTTCCTTTTCAAAGTATGGATCACACATAGCTTTAATGTCAACAACTTCTCTTTCTGTTTTTAGAATCTCTGTTATTTTTATGGCATCCGATTTTGATTTCTCTCCAAGTTCTCCATATGGCATAATTATCC
>CAZNRO010000027.1:0-13379 GCA_964575745.1 uncultured Caldisericota bacterium
TTCTTCAACGAAGAGATTGTAATGGCAGCAGGAACCTTTACTCAGGGTTCATCCATTGAACTTTCCTTTGATGCACCACTCTCCCCTCCATACATTGGATACTTGCAGGGTGGACTCACCTATGAACACATCAAATATGCACTTATAAACATACTCAAAGAACTTTAAGAGGAAACAATTATCTTTTTCATGGAATCAAATACATCACTCCCCCACTTTCTTATATACTTTAATATCTCATTTGCCTCTTTAAATGTCTCTTCTCTATACTTTTCATCTTTTATATACTTCAAATTGATAAGGACGTTAAGATACGCAGACATAACTCCAGCTTTTAAAGTCACAGCAGAAACACCCACATCGGATATGGCATTTTTATTACCATCCTTTAGTAGAATCTCAACAAATGGAATAATTTCTTTTGCTTTTTTCATCGCTTCGAGGGGAACATCCGTTGCCTCTTTCAGCGCACTCTGAATAGCCTCTTTTCTCCTCTTTTTCTCTTCCTCTGTCTTCTTGGGAAGGGTATAGGCTTTCATCACCTTGTTAAATGCCTCTTCATCCATCTGAGCAAGTTTTAAAAATTGGTCTGATAGCTTTTTTAGCTCTGGTATGTATCTTTCAAGGCTTGGAGTTAGTCCACAGACCATTTCTGACAGAGAAGAGGAAAGAGAGAGCAGGAAACAAGAAACACTACCTCCCCCTGGAGTGGGTGACGAGGAGGATAACTCCTCGATGTATTCCCCTATTGTCTTCTCTTTCATCTCTTCCTCCTCAAAAATGTTATTTTTTAAATCTATTATAACAAATATGATAAAATGTATTAGAGAATATTTTAGGAGGTGAGACATGCCTGGACCAATTATTGACCATGAGAAATGCACAGGTGATGAAGAGTGTGTAAATGTCTGTCCTGTAGATCCCAATGTATTCGAGATGAGAGGTGAAGGAGACGACAGAAAGGCTTATGTAGTTCATCCAGAGGCATGCATTGAGTGCGGACTCTGCGTAGATGCATGTCCAACTGGTGCAATAACATTGGAATAATTAATTAGGAGGGTTTTTCCCTCCTAAAGGAAGGATGGGTGGCCGAGTGGTTGAAGGCACCGCACTTGAAATGCGGTAGGCGGGTAAATCCTGCCTCGCGGGTTCGAATCCCGCCCCATCCGCCAGAAAAATGAAGGATAGATTTGGAAGAGAAATTGATTATTTAAGAATATCTGTTACCGATAGATGTAATTTTAAGTGCTTCTATTGCGTTCCAAGAGAAAAATTCACTTACATTTCCCATAATGAGATACTAAGGTATGAAGAGATACTAAAACTTGTAAAGATCTTTATAACTCTTGGAATTAAAAAGGTAAGGATAACTGGCGGGGAGCCTCTTATAAGAAAAGATATAGAAAAATTGTTCTTTGAATTAATAGAGATAAAAGAGATAGAGCGATTGTCTGTAACAACAAATGGCTATTTTTTATCTAAATTTATTCCAATTTTTTCAAAAACAGGGGTGTCTGTAAATGTAAGTCTTGACACACTGGACAGGGAGAAGTTTAAAAAAATCACCGGAGTGGATGGATTGGAGAATGTTCTTAAAGGTCTTGAATCTGCCAAGAAAAACAATGTAAGGGTAAAGTTGAATACAGTTCTTATGAAATCAAATCTTAACGAGGTGGAAAAACTTGTGGAATTTGCCTCCTCTCTTTCCTTTCCCATAAGGTTTATAGAACTCATGCCATTCTCTGATAAAGATTTGTGGAAAAAGGAGTATGTACCCCAGGATGAACTTGTTAAACTTCTCTCAAAGAGGTGGAGTATAGAAAGATACAATAAGAAGATGGGTGAAGGTCCAAGTGTCTATTACAGAATAAAAGAGAATGGCGTTGTTATTGGGTTTATATCTCCAATATCTCACAATTTCTGTGATAAGTGCAACAGAGTAAGACTCACATCTGATGGTTTTCTATATCCATGTCTATCAAGAAATTTGAAGTTCAATCTTAAAAAACCACTAAGGGAAGGGAAAAGTGAAGACTACATAAGAGAAAAGATAAGAGAAATAATATACAACAAACCCTTCTCATATCTTATGGACGAGAAGGAACCAGAAACATCTATAAGGAGGATTGGGGGATGAAAAATATTGATGTTGGAAAAAAGAAAGATACAGAGAGGAAAGCCACCGCCATCGGAAGACTATTTACAACGCCAGAGGTTATAAAACTTATAAAAGAGGGAAAAATTGAAAAGGGAGATGTTGTTACTATTTCTGAAACTGTTGGTATGCTTGGAGTGAAGATGGTCCCTCAGATTCTTCCCTTCTGTCATCCTCTTCTTATAACAAACATAGAATTTGAAACAACCCTCTTTGATGAAGGGATTATTGAAATTAAGGGGACTGTAAAAAATGTTGGAAAAACAGGAGTGGAGATAGAGGCAATAACAGGTGTCACTTTCTCCCTTCTTAATATGTATGATATGATAAAGAGGGTTGATAGATGGGTAAGTATTGGAGATATTAAATTGATGGAGAAAAGCGGCGGGAAAAGTGGACATGTAAAGAGAGATTACGAGTATGAAGGAATTGTGCTTCAAGTGGCAAAGAGTGAGAAAAGAGGGTTAAAGGAAAAAAGAGAGGAGATAAATTTGATAAAAGGTTCTGGAGTTGAGGGTGATGTTCATGCTGGAACAGAGAGAGAAGTCTCCATCTTTCCAATAGAGTGTATGAAGAATGTGCCAGAAAAAATTAGGAAAACCATAAATCCGTTTGATATGACAGAGAATATAATGATAATGGGTATTCCTCCATTTCTGTTGAAGGAGGGTAAAAAATTGAGGATAGGGAAGGCAGAGATCTTAATAACAGAGATAGGCAAGGAAAAGTTTGTAAACGAAGGAAAGCCCTACATTGTATCCAGAGAAGGAAGGTTTGGAAAAGTAATAACCGGAGGGAAGGTAAGGATAGGGGATAGGGTGATTTTAATTTAAAATGCCAGCAAATCTTCCACCACAGTTTTACCAACTGGAAAGAGAGTATCGGGAAAAGAAGACCATAAAAGAAAAGATTGAGGTCTTAAAGAAGATGTATGCAATAATGCCAAAACACAAAGGAACTGATAAACTTCAGGCAGAAATAAAGGCAAGGATATCAAAACTCAAAGAGGAGCTGGAAAACGAGAAAAAGCGTGGTGGAAAGAGAAGCTTCATTCACATAGAAAAGGAAGGGGCAGGGCAGATAACACTTGTTGGTCCACCTAATACTGGAAAATCCACAATTCTTTCGATGCTTTCAAATGCAAGACCAGGGATAGGAGATTATCCATTCACTACAAAAACTCCATGTGTAGGAATGGTTTCCTTTGAAGACATACAACTTCAAATTATCGACTTACCCCCTATTGCAGAGGGTAGTATTCCCTTCTGGGTTGTAGAGATAGTAAGAAACTCAGATCTTGTGCTTATCGTTCTCTCTTTTGACCTAAACATTGAAGAGGAATTTAAAAAACTAACCGAGCTTCTTTGGGAGAAAAAAATTGAGATAGTTAGAGAACCTTCTGAAGAGGGAATATTTGGAATGATAAAAAAGAAGGGGGTTGTCTTCATAAATAAGAAGGATGTTGCTGAGGATACTTACTCAAAAAAATTTAATCTTTCATTAAAGACCATCTCTGGCTCATCTTTTGACGAAAAAGACCTTGATGAGTTAAAGAGAGTTCTTTTTGAAGAGTTGGGTATCATAAGAGTTTACACAAAGGAGCCGGGAAAACCACCTGACTTTAAGGATCCTCTTATTCTTAAGGAGGGAGCAACAGTTTATGATGCAGCAGAGAGACTACACAAGGAAATAGCAAGGAAATTAAAGTATGCAAGGCTTTGGGGATCAAGTAAATTTGATGGACAGAGAGTGTTTAAAAATCAGGTACTCAAAGATAAGGACATTGTTGAGTTTCACACAAAAAAGTGAGTGGTGGTAGAATATAAGAGATGGAAAATTTCCTTTATCTACCTACGATTAAAGAATTGATAATGATAGCTGTAGGTTTAACACTTATTTTTATCTCTGTAAAGAAGAGGTATGAGCCTCTTCTCCTACTTCCCATAGGTATTGGAATCCTTCTTGTAAACCTGCCCTTTTCTCCTCTAAGAGAGAGTGGTTCAATATTTGACATTCTCTTTAGATATGGAATAAAAAATGAACTCTTTCCGCTCCTTATATTTATAAGTATTGGTGCAATGATTGATTTTAAGCCTCTTATTGAAAAACCCTGGATGGTTGTATTTGGAGCAGTTGGGCAGTTCGGAATATTTGGTGCAATGATTGTTGCTCTTCTCCTCGGGTTTACCCTTTTTCAGAGTGCATCCATTGGAATAATTGGGAGTGCAGACGGACCAACATCCATATTTGTAACCAGTAAACTTGCACCAAAAATTCTTGGTCCTGTAACCCTTGCAGCGTATTCATATATGGCACTCGTTCCACTGATCCAGCCACCCATTATGAAGTTTCTCACAACAGAAAAAGAGAGAAAAGTGCGAATGGACACAGAGAGGGTGAAAGTATCTCCTTTTATGGAAAAGCTGTTTCCTTATTTAATAATACTTATCTCTGCCATCGTTAGCCCTATGAGTATCCCTCTTGTAGGCTTTCTAATGTTTGGAAACATACTCTCTACATCTGGCGCAACAGACATGCTTGCAAAGGCAGCAAAAGAGTATCTATCTGGAATTGTGACCCTTTTCCTTGGAATTGCCGTAGGTTCCACCATGAAAGCCGATATATTCCTGACAAAGGAAACTCTTATTATATTCCTTCTGGGTCTTGT
This sequence comes from uncultured Caldisericota bacterium, assembly GCA_964575745.1. Lineage (GTDB taxonomy): Bacteria > Caldisericota > Caldisericia > B22-G15 > B22-G15 > B22-G15. The sequence goes on from CAZNRO010000027.1 coordinate 4,824, forward strand.
GGCATTCTCCCTTTCAACAGTTGTTGGAATACTCTTGGGTAAACTGCTCCTCTTGTTCGGAATAAAGGTAAATCCATTAATTGGAGCTGCAGGATTATCCTCTTTTCCAATGTCTGCAAGGCTTGTTCATCAGATAGGAAGAGAAGAAGATAAACACAACTTTCTCCTTATGCACGCCATAGGAGCAAACACATCTGGGCAAATTGCATCCGTTGTTGCAGGAGGTGTCCTTCTTGAACTTGTAATGAGATACGGAAATACAGGAGGAATTGAGATAGGCTTAAATATTCTACTTCTTGGTATGTTAAAGGTATTTATTGTGCTTTCTCTTATCGGAATAATCACATATATTTTGAGAAAACTATTTTAACAAAAGGTTGATTAGTCTTTAAAATTGAGGTATTTTTGAATTATGAAAAGAATTTTCATTTTTGTAATTATTGTTACCTTCATCTTGGCAGGTTGTGGAAAAGGAAATTTAGGGAAAGAGAAGGTTTCGGCAACTATTTTCCCCATATATGACTTTGTGAAAAACATAGTGGATGGAACAGGCGTTGAAGTAAATCTCGTAGTTCCTCCAGGAGAAAGCCCTCACACATTCTCCTTGACACCAGAGGAGGTTAAAAAGATTGAGGGAAGTAGAATAATATTTTACAACGACTTTGGACTTGATGAGTGGATTACCTCCAGCGCTAAAAGTATTGGAGTTGAAAAGCTTGTTAATGTCAATAAAACACTAACTCCCATTAATGGTAATCCCCACTTCTGGCTTTCCATTCCTTATGCAATTAAAGAGTGTGAGGTGATAAAAGATTCCCTTATAGAGGAATTTCCAGAGTATAGGGAAACCTTTGAGAAAAACTTCAATACATATAAAGAGAAACTACTTTCTTTACACGAAAGAATTAAAAAATCCATAGATAAACTTGAGGAAAAGAAGGTAATCACATACCACCCTGCATACCTATACTTCGCAAAGGAGTATGGGCTAAAGGTCGTCTCTGTAATTGAGAAATCTCCGGGAAAGGAACCAACACCAAGAGAAATAGCAGAGGTTGAAGATATTATAAGAGAGGAGAATGTAAAAGCGCTTTTTATAGAACCGCAGCTTTCTTCATCTGTGATTGATGGGATTGCCATCGATACTGGAATAAAGGTATTCTTTCTTGACCCTCTTGGTGGAACACCTGATAGGAATTCATATTTGAAACTTATGAATTACAATCTTAACACGATATTAGAGGCTTTAAGTGAAGATTGTGGATGTTAGGAATGTAGGCGTTGAATTTGGAAGGAGAAAGATTCTTGAAAACATAAACTTCAAACTTGATAAGGGTGAATTTCTAATAATAATTGGCCCAAATGGAGCAGGAAAGTCCACCCTCCTTAAGGCAATGCTTGGTCTAATCCCATTTAAGGGTGAAATCCTTATCTTTGGAAAAGATATAAGAAAACTTACGAGAAAGGAAAGGGAAAGGATTGGGTATGTGCCACAGAAATTCCTTCACGAGAGAGAATTCCCAATAACAGTTGAAGAGCTTATAAACCTATCCATAGGGAAGGTGGAGAATAGAGAAGAGTTAGTAGGAAATTTCCTTTCCCTGTTGGGAATAGAGAGTTTAAAAAAGAAACTCATCGGAGAGCTCTCTGGTGGACAGCTCCAGAGAGTGTTTATAACAAGGGCACTGGTTCGATCTCCTGAAATCCTTATGATGGATGAACCTCTATCAGGTATAGACATTTCAGGAGAAAAAACCTTCTATGAACTCGTGAACTTTCTTCACAGAGAGCTTAAGATATCAATAATCCTTGTATCTCACGATGTAACAGTTGTGGACAGGTTTGCAGATAAAGTCTTGTGCTTGAATAGGAGAGTAGTATGTTTTGGAAAACCAAGAGAGGTTCTTACTGAAAAATCCCTTGAATCTCTGTACGGTAAGGAAATGGGTATTTTCAAACACAAACCCTGCCCTGAGGATGGACCATGCAAACTTTTTGTGGAGGACAGCGATGTTTAATTATCCATTTATGGTAAGAGCAATCCTTGCTGGCATTATAACTGGAGCCCTTGCTGGTTTTATAGGTGTCTTTGTCGTTTTAAGGAAGATGTCTTTCTACGCCAATGCTATAGCCCATGCGTCCCTTTCAGGTGTTGCTCTTGGTTTCTTTCTCTCTGTTGATCCATTCCTCTCAGCTATGGCTGTGGGCTCTCTTGTATCACTTGGAATAGGCTATCTGTTTCACAAAACATCGCTTTTTATGGACACTGTAATAGGAATTTTTCTTCCTGTAAGTATGGCAGTGGGAATAATTCTCTTTGGTCTTACAAAAGGATACAAGCCTGAACTCATATCGTATCTCTTTGGAAGCATACTCTCTGTTTCAAAGTCAAATTTGATACTCTCCACAGTAATAGGATTTATATTTATAGTATTTACAATCTTGGTGTTTAAGGATCTCACCATGATATCTTTTGATGTGGAGTGTGCAAAGGCAAGGGGAATAAATGTTACTCTTATAGACGCTTTCTTTTTAATATTTCTCTCCCTCATAGTTGTAATTGGAACCAAAACAGTTGGAATAGTTTTAATATCTGCACTCATCGTAATTCCTGCAGCTTCTGCACGCCTTATAAGTAGAAGTTTCAAGGAGATGATAATCTATTCAGTGGTCTTTGGTGTTCTCTCAAGCTTTCTTGGACTTGCTGCATCCTATTACACAAACCTTCCATCTGGTGCAACCATTGTTATAATCCTCTCTCTTATATTTATCCTCTCCCTCTTAAAACAAAGGATGTCCTATGAAAAGGTATAGAGGCATTGTTTTTGTTCTAACCATACTTCTCCTCTTTGGCCTTTCCTACATCTTCAAGTGGAATCTTTACTACCTTCTTTCCAATCCATATGTTCTTATCTCACTTTTTATTTTAATTCTTGTTGTTTCCCTTCTATCTGGTTTCAAAATAAAACTATCCATACTTATATCTCTCCTTGTCGTGATTGGGTTGTTTGCATTTAATGTGTATCTAATGAGAGTAGATTTAAAAAAGGGAATACCTTTTTCAGAATCTATAATTAAAAAAGTCAAAGGAGAAAAAGAGCTCTTCTCAAACTTAATACTGACAAGTGGAGATTTAACGCTAAAGGAGACTTTAGGAGAGAATCTTTTTATATTTGATTACTACTCCCCTATAAAACTTTTTCATAAATTTAATAGAAAGGGGGATATGGGCACCTTCACTGTGAAAGATTTAAACCTATTCTGGGGTGATTCTCACAAAAATGAATGGGAGTTTTACATAAACGAGAACATAAAATCCAAAATAATCATAAAGGGAAAGGTTATAAAAGGGAACATAAACCTATCAAAAGTATCCCTTAACGAGCTTAAGATAAAATCCAGTGTCTTACACTTAAACATGAGGTTGGGAGAAAAGGAAGAAATCGTAAAAATAAACATAAATTCTACATCTCTCATAGGAAAGATTGAAATTCCAAAGGGTTTCTATGTTGATGTAAAATTTGACAGTCCCTATGTAATCTTTGAAGGGGAAAATTTTAAAGATGTGGGAGGGGGAAGGTATGTAAAGGAGGGAGAGAGTGGTAGAATCTATATAAACATAAAAGGAAAAGGAACAATACTTACCATTAAGGAGGAGAATCATGAGTAATGTAATTATTACTGGCATCACCTCTTTTTTAACAGATGTAAGTAGCGAAATGTTCTATCCCTTGATATCCCTCTATCTGGTTGCTCTTGGTTCAGGACCAGAGATAATAGGAGTTATTGAGGGAATTGCTGAGAGTCTTGCAAGCTTGCTTAAAGTCTTTTCAGGTCATATCTCAGATAAGATTGGGAAGAGAAAACCCCTTGCAATACTTGGATACTCCTCATCAACCATTGGAAAGGTGTTTATGTTTCTTGCATCAAGCTGGCCTGGAGTTCTTCTTGGAAGAATAACAGATAGGTTTGGGAAGGGATTAAGAACTGCTCCAAGAGATGCACTTATTGCAGAATCGGTAAAGGAGAAGAGGGGAGCAGCTTTTGGTCTTCATAGAACTCTTGATACTCTTGGAGCATTTACCGGAGTACTTATTGCAATATGGTTTATGAGAAGATACGAACTTGAATCAATAAAGGGAAGCACAGAGGTATTAAAAAATTACCTTCCTGCATTTAAATCTCTACTTCTCTTGAGCCTTATTCCTGCCATTCTTGGTATCATTGTTCTCTTCTTTGCCAGAGAAACTGGGGGAGGGAAGCTTGCAAAGAAACTCGTCTTTAAATGGAAAGAACTCCCTTTAAAACTGAAGGGATTCTTAATCGTAACTTTTATATTTACCCTTGGAAATTCATCAAATCAATTCCTTCTCCTCAGGGCAAAAACTGTAGGTTTCTCTGTAGTTTCGGTGCTTTTACTCTACTTAACCTACAATGCAGTCTATGCACTCTTCTCCTATCCCGCAGGGAGGCTATCAGATAGAATTGGTAGAAAATGGATAATTGTTATCGGGTATCTTATTTATGGACTCGTATACATACTCTTTTCACTTACAAAGAATCCATTGTTTATATACATTCTCTTTGGAATATATGGAATCTACATGGGACTTACTGAAGGGGTCTCCAAGGCGCTTGTATCTGACATTGCACCAAAGGATTTAAAGGCAACTCTTATAGGACTTCATGCAACTCTTGTTGGTATAGGTTTATTTCCTGCATCTTTAATTGCAGGAATCCTCTGGCAGAGAATTTCTCCTGTGGCTACATTTATGTTTGGTGGAGCCATGGGAATAATTGCCGCCATCGGAATGATGGTTGTTTTGTAAAAGGAGGATTGTATGTCTTTTGTAAAAAAACTTAAGTGTGTGCTGTGTGGAAGTGAATACTCACCAAATGAGGTAACCTATACATGTCCTAAATGTGGATATGATGGTGTCCTTGAGGTCATATATGATTATGAAAAAATAAAAGAAAACTTTTCTTTAAAAAAATTAAAGGAGAGACCTTTAAACATATGGAGATACATGGAACTTCTTCCAGTTGAAGAAGGAGAGTTTCCACCATTATCCATTGGCTGGACTCCTTTGTATGAAGTTAAACGCTTAAGGGAAAAACTTAATCTTAAGAATCTCTTCATAAAGGATGACGGTAAAAATCCAACGGCATCTTTAAAGGATAGAGCCTCTGCTATTGCTGTTAAAAAGGCAATGGAGATTGGTGCTAAGGCAATAACCACTGCATCAACAGGGAATGCTGCATCATCTCTTGCAGGAGTCTCAGCAAGTGTGGGACTTCCCTCTTTTATATTTGTTCCAAAAACTGCTCCAAAGGCAAAGATTGCTCAGCTCCTTGTCTTTGGATCCACAGTTTTTAGCGTAAATGGAACTTATGATGACGCCTTTGATTTGTGTATAAAGGCATCAGAGGAGTTTGGTTGGTACAATAGAAACACAGCTTTTAATCCATACACCTTGGAAGGAAAAAAGACCGTTTCTCTTGAGATATGGGAGCAACTTGGTGGAAAAGCTCCGGATAAAGTCTTTGTGTCTGTAGGAGATGGGGTTATATACGGTGGTGTTTATAAAGGATTTTATGATTTGTATGCCCTTGGCCTTATAGATAAAATTCCAGAGGTTATAGGAGTTCAGGCAGAGGGTTCTGCTCCCATTGTTAAAGCTTTCAACGAGGGAAAAGAAAGGGTTACTCCACTTAAAAACCCAAAAACCATTGCAGACTCCATATCAGTTGGGATACCGAGGAACGGAACAATGGCATTGAAGTATGCAAGGAAATGGAACGGAAAATTTATATCAGTTTCAGATAAAGAGATACTCTCTACCATTCCCTTCCTTGGAAAATTAACTGGAGTATTCGGGGAACCGGCAGGGGTTACAGGACTTGCTGGATTAATCAAGATGCTCAAAAACAATGAAATTGATAGAGAAGAAGTTATAGTCGTTATAGTCACAGGAAACGGCCTTAAAGATGTTGAATCTGCAATGAAAAGTGTAGGAGAGCCAATAATCGTGGAAAACTCCTTTGAGGATGTAAAGAGAAAAGTCAAAAACCTTTAATCACTCAACCTCATCTATGATTCCCCCACCAATTACATAATCATCTTTGTAAAAAACAGCAGATTGACCTGGAGTCACTGCAAAAATTTCCTCTTTAAGAGTCACCTCCACTCTATCTTCTCCTATTATCCTAATCTCTCCTTCCCTCTCCTCTCCTTTGTATCTTGTCTTTACTTTTGCATTGAACACATCTGGTGGGGGATCAAAGTAAATCCAGTTTAAATTAGATACAACGAATCTCTTCTTAAAGGCAAACTTCTTCTCTCCCACAATTATTTTGTTCTCCTCTGGAATGATTTTTACTACATAGAGAGGCTCACTCCATGAAACATTAAGTCCAGATCTTTGCCCTATGGTAAAGAATTGAATCCCTTTGTGTTTTCCAAGAACTTTACCAGAAACATGAACAATTAATCCCTCCCTCTCTCCAATTCTTTCTTTAAGAAGTCTATCCTTCCCTCCATAGACAAAGCACACATCCTGACTTTCAGGTGGAATCTCATCAAGAAGAGAAAGCTTAAGGACCTTCTCTTTAACTTTGCTCTTTCTCCAGTTTCCTAAAGGAAAGATAATTCTCTCAAGCTCATATTGTTTGAGTCTATAGAGCATGTATGACTGATCCTTATCCTTGTAAAGGCTCTTTTTAAGTAAAAATCTCCCCTCTTTTTCCTCAATACGAGCATAGTGTCCCGTTGCAATCTTTCCTTCTTTTTGAAGGATTTTTTTTATTGTAAGATTAAATTTTACCCTTTCATTGCATATCACACAGGGATTTGGAGTTCTTCCTCTTTTATACTCTTCAATAAAATTTTTTATAACATCTCTTTTAAACTCCTCCCTCACATCAAGAATGAGAAAGGGAACATTCAATTTCTTTGAGACCCTCTCTGCGTTAACAAAACTTTGCTCATCATACATCCATAGAAAAACAGATACAACATCAAAACCTTTCCTCTTTAAAAGGTAGAGAGAGAAAGAAGAATCAACTCCTCCAGAAACTAAAGCATAAACCCTCACACCTTAATTCTACCAAATCCCCCATCTTGCAACTCAAGGTGCCTGGCACCTGGGATTGCATAGTTTTTTAACGATTTTTATTTATAAAACTAAGAAATAAGTTTCTTTGAGAGTTCATTCTGCTTCTCTATATATATCCTTTCATCTATAAAAGTGAATTCCCCGTCCTCAATCACTATTTCGCCATTTATCATGGAGAAATCCACCTTCTTTGCATCAAGTATAACTGGAATGCTTAATAAATCGTGTAGTCCCCCAGCAAACTCAAGTCTATTTAAATCAAGCATTATTAAATCCGCAGCCTTATGGGGCTCAATGCTTCCAATGTAGTCATCCATCCTTAAGACCCTTGCACCACCCATGGTTGCCATCTTTAAAACCTCTCTTGTGGTTAAAGCATCTGCTCCATACTTTACTCTTTGAAGGAGAAGTGCATTTCTTATCTCTAAAAGGAAATTTCCTGTGTCATTGCTTGAGCTTCCATCCACACCAAGACCAATCCTTATTTTTCCCTTCATCTTACTAACTGGGGCAATACCAGAGCCAAGTTTCATGTTTGATGTTGGACAATGCGCCATTCCAACATCATTTTTTTCGAGTTTCTCTATATCATCATCGGATAGATGCACAAGATGTGCAAACCAGACTCTCTCATTCAACCAACCCAGCTCCTCCATGTAATCCACCGGTCTTTTACCAAACTTCTCAAGACAGAACTTCTCCTCATCAAGGGTTTCTGCAAGATGGGTGTGAAGAAGTACATTCTTCTTTTCACTAAGTTCAACCGTTTCTTTCATAAGTTCAGGGGTTACAGAGAAGGGTGAACAGGGAGCAAGGGCAATTCTAAGCATTGAGTATTTCTCTGGATCATGATATTTGTCAATGAGTTCTTCAGAATGGGTTAAAATCTCCTCTTCAGTTTGAACAACAGAATCTGGAGGAAGACCACCATCTTTTTTGGATAAAGACATACTCCCTCTTGTTGGATGGAATCTAATCTTCGTCATTATCCCACCCTCAATCTGGGCATCAAATATAAAGTTGTTGTTCTCTGGAACAAGATAGAGGTGATCTGTGGTAGTCGTAACTCCACTCTTCATCATCTCAAGGATTGCGACAATAGTGGATATGTGTACAGCTTCCTCATCAATGTTTTTCCACATTTCATAAAGAGTCGTAAGCCATGGAAAAAGAGGAAGATCGTTTACCTCTTTTATATTTCTAAAGAGAGATTGGTAGAAGTGATGGTGAGTGTTCACAAATCCTGGGAGCATAAGCTTCCCCCTTCCGTCTATAACTCTATCAAATTTTCCCTCTGGTTTTTCACTTCCCACATAATCAATTTTATTCCCATCAACTAAAACAAACCCGTTTTCTATCTCTCTCCCCTCTTCATCCATGGTTCCAATCAATGTTACATCTGAAAAAAGTATTTTCATCCATCACCTCTATTTAAAGAAAA
>CAZNRO010000028.1:0-5187 GCA_964575745.1 uncultured Caldisericota bacterium
ACGCTCTCCATCTCCTCTTTTTCTTCCTTCTTTTTCTTCTCGTTAACCCTTACATTGTCATAATCTGAAAAGCCTGTTCCTGCAGGGATTAAGCTTCCAACAATTACTGCCTCTTTAAGACCTTCCAGTGTATCAGTCTTTCCAGCAATGGCTGCCTCAGCAAGAACTTTTGTTGTCTCCTGGAACGATGAAGCAGAAAGGAATGAATCAGATGAAAGTGCTGCCTTGGTAAGTCTCAATAGAAGCACTTTATAAGTTGCAGGTTTCTTGCCCTCAGCTCTAACAACTCTGTTCTCTTCTTCAACCTCTGTTCTTTCAACTTCCTGACCTGGATAGAACTTCGTTTCTCCTGGCTCAATTATCACTGCTTTTCTCGTTAACTCTCTAAGTATTATCTCTATGTGCTTGTCGTTTATATTTACACCCTGTCCCTTATAAACCTTCTGAATTTCCTGAAGTAGATACTGCTCTGTATCTCTAATTCCCTTTACCTGGAAGAGCTTATGTGGATCAAGAGGTCCTTCAGTCAATCTATCTCCTGCCATTACAAAATCTCCATCTTTAACTCTTAAACTCTTACCGTATGCAACAGAGTAAGTTGTTTCTTTGCCCATTAATTTTGAGACAATGGTTTCTTTATCAAGGGATAAAATATCCTGAATTTTTTCCAACTTTACTTCCTTAAGTGCCTCTATCACTTCTTCGTCAAGATCAGCATCATATATTGTAGTTTTTGCGTTAATATTTACAAGCTTCTCAAGGGCATCTATCAATGTAGAGTAAAGCTCAAGAGCCTTTGTCTTTGATCTTGGGGTAACTATTATCTTTCTTGAATCCTCTTCATCTTTTATCCTTACATAACCTGTAACTTCTGATATTATGGCTCCACCTTTTGGTTTTCTCACTTCAAAGAGCTCTTCAACTCTTGGCAAACCTGTCGTTATATCCTTTGCTGCAACTCCTCCTGTATGGAAGGTTCTTAAAGTTAACTGGGTTCCTGGCTCTCCTATGGATTGAGCAGCTACAATTCCTACTGACTCTCCTACATTTACAAGTTTTCCTGTAGATAGATCTCTGCCATAACACTTTGCGCAAACTCCATTTGGTGCTTTACATGTGAAAACTGATCTTATCTTTACTCTCTTTATTCCTGCTTTCTTTATCTTCTCCACTGCCTCTTCATCTATCTCTTCTCCCTCTTTGAGAATTAGCTCAGATTCCACAGGAATTTTTATGGGAAATTCAGCTATTCCATTCTCCTTGACCTTTTTAACAAGCTCTACAGTTACAAGCTCTCCCTCTTTAAAAAGAAGTCTCTCGTCTTTATCAAATATGTCCTGTGAAAGCCATGCTCCCTCTGGAATCTCATCACCAACTTTAAACATTATCTCTTTCTCTGATGGAGTATAAATGTCCTCTGCAGCGTATCTACCAAGAATTCTCTCTTCAAGGGTCTCAATAACTCTCTGACCTTCCCTGATTTCCTCTACATAGACTCCTTCTGGGAAGTTTCTCACCCATACTTCTTCAATCTCCTTCTCCTCTATCTCCTTTGCAAGTTCCTTTGTTATTTCCTGATCCTTCTTTACAATAATATCTCCAGTCTTTGGATCAACCACATCTCTTGCTGCAATCTTTCCAACTATCTGCCTGTACAAAGATTTAATAATTTTATCTTCTATCTTGAGTGGTCTTACAGGTACTTCACTGCAATCTTCGTATTTTACAACTACTTTATGGGAAACATCTGCAAGTCTTCTTGTTAAGTATCCAGCATCTGAAGTTTTAAGCGCAGTGTCTGCAAGACCTTTTCTTGCTCCGTGAGTTGAAATGAAGTATTCAAGAACTGAAAGTCCCTCTTTAAGATTTGACTTTATGGGGAATTCTATAATTCTTCCAGATGGGTCTGACATAAGTCCTCTTATTCCAACCATTTGAAGTATCTGCTCTGGTTTTCCTCTTGCTCCAGATGCTGCCATAAGGAACAGGAAGTTAAAGGGATCGTATGTTACAAATATCTCCTGCTTCAATTCCTCAACAGCTTTAAGCCAGACTTCTATGGTTTTCTTGTATCTTTCTTCTTCAGAGAGAAGCCCTTCTTCATAGAACTTCTTAATCTTTCTTTCCCTATCCTCTGCCTTTCTTAGAATCTCTCTTCTCCTCTTTGGAATTATCATGTCGTCCATGCCTATGGTTAGGCCTGAAAGGGTAACCATTTCAAAACCAAGTTTCTGGACCTCGTCAAGCAATTCTGCAGTTTTTTCAAAACCATATCTCTTAAACACCATGGTGAAGAGTTCATTTATACTCTTCTGGTCAATAAGTTTATTAAAGAATGGGAATGTTGGATCCTTTAATACAGATTGAATGAGCTCATTAAACAGCACTCTGCCCACCGTTGTATCCTTTATCCATTCTCCATTCCAGTAAAAATCTATCTTTGAATTGAGCTCCACTTTCTTTTCTTCAATTGCTGCCCTCAAATCATCAACAGTATAGAACTTAAGACCCTCCCCCTTTGCTCCGTGTTTTATGAGTGTTATGTAATAGCATCCAGCAACTACATCCTGTACAGGAAGTGTAATGGGTCTTCCATGTGCTGGGGATACTGTATTGTATTTTGAAAGCATAAGATATTTTGATTCAGTCTGTGCAGCAATGGAGAGAGGAAGGTGTATTGCCATCTGGTCTCCATCAAAATCTGCGTTGAATGGAGGACAGACAAGAGGAGAAATCTGAATTGCCTCTCCATCAACAAGAACCGGTTTGAAAGCCTGTATACTCATTCTGTGAAGGGTTGGCGCTCTGTTCAATAGAACCACATAATCTTTAACTGTATCTGCAAGAACCTTCCACACATTGCTATCAGGTTCCTTTACGGCTCTCTCTATCATCCATTTTGCATTTCTTAAGTTTACTGCAATTCCCCTTTCCTCAAGGTCGTGCATGAGGAAAGGCTTAAAGAGTTCAAGAGCCATGCTCTTTGGAACACCACATTCATCAAGTTTTAAATTTGGTCCAACAACTATAACACTTCTTCCTGAATAATCCACTCTCTTTCCAAGAAGGTTCTGTCTGAATCTTCCCTGTTTTCCTCTTAAGATATCTGATAGAGAACGAAGAGGTCTGTTGTGAGAACCAATAATTGGATGAGTTTTGTGGGAATTGTCAAGCAGTGCATCCACCGCTTCCTGAAGCATCCTCTTTTCGTTCTGTAGCATTATGTCCGGTGCATTTACTGCTATAAGCTTTTTCAACCTGTTGTTTCTGTTGATAACTCTTCTGTAGAGATCATTCAAATCCACTGAAGCAAATCTTCCTCCTTCAAGGGGAAGGAGTGGTCTTAAATCTGGTGGAATAACAGGTAAGACTGTAAGAACCATGTACTCTGGTTTGTTTCCTGAATTTATGAATGCTTCAACATAGTCAAGTCTCTTCATCGCATGGAGCTTTTTCTGTTTTGAGCTGGAATCTCTAATTTCTTTTAAGAGTTCATCTCTTAACTTTGGAAGGTCAAGCCCTTTAAGTAAATCAAGAATTGCCTCTGCTCCTCTCTTTGCTACAAAATCGTATCCTGATTCTCTGTACTCTCTATACTCCTCCTCTGAAATTACCTGCTTGTCTTTAAGTGGAGAATTTCCTTTATCTATAACCACATAGGATGCATAGTAAACAATTTTTTCAACATCAGTTTTTGATAAATCAAGAAGAATAGGTATTATACTTGTCGCCCTGAAGTACCATATATGTACAACAGGAGCAGCAAGATTTATGTGACCAAATCTTTCTCTTCTAACCTTTGAGGAGGTAACTTCAACTCCACATCTTTCACAAACAAGTCCTCTATATCTAATTCCTTTTAATTTTCCGCAATGGCATTCATAATCTCTTACAGGTCCAAAAATTCTCTCGCAGAAGAGACCATCCATTTCTGGCTTGAAATTCCTATAATTTATGGTTTCAGCCTTCTTTACCTCTCCATGAGACCACGAAAGAATCTCATCTGGAGAGGCAAGAGAGATCTGAATTGCCTGAAACTTTTTTTCAGTCAAAAGCTCACCTCCTGTTATTCCTTACCCTCTTCACTCTTTTTTCTCTTTATTATCTCTTCTGCAATTCTTGCTGGCACTTCTTCATACTTTGCAAATCTTGCTGTGAAATATCCTCTTCCCTGAGTTAAAGATGCAAGATCCAATCCATAGGTAAGCATCTCAGCCTCAGGAACGAGGGCTCTTATTATTGATATTCCCTTCTCTGAATCCATGCCGAGTATCTTTCCTCTTCTTGTGTTGAGATCTGAGATTATATCTCCAAGGAAAGATTCTGGAACTCTTATCTCAACCTCAAGAACCGGTTCAAGAAGAACTGGCTTTGCCTCTGCCATTGCCTTTTTGAAGGCCATTGAGGCGGCAATTTTAAAGGCAAGTTCAGATGAATCTACAGGATGGTATGAACCATCATAGAGAACAACTTTAACATCCACGACAGGATAACCGGCAAGTATTCCTTCCTTCATTGTTTCCTTAATTCCTTTTTCAACAGCTGGAATGTACTGCTTTGGAATTGCTCCTCCAAATATCTTATCCACAAACTCAAACTCTTTTCCTCTCTCAAGAGGGCTTATTTCAATGAAACAATGACCATACTGACCATGACCACCGGTTTGTTTCTTATATTTCCCTTCTGCCTTGGCAGTTCCCTTTATTGTCTCTTTATATGCAATCTCTGGCTTACCTAAAGTAACTTCCACTCCAAATTTCCTTGCAAGCTTCTCCACCATCACCTGAAGGTGCGTTGCTCCCATACCTTTTATGAGAAGCTGTTTTGTTACATCGTTTCTTTCAACAATAAATGTGGGATCATCAGCGGTAAGCCTGAATATGGCCGTGCTCAACCTGTCCTCGTCTTCTTTTCTCTTTGGTTCCACTGCATATGAAAGAACTGGCTCAGGATACTTCAGCCAGTCATACTTCACCTTAAAGTTAGAATCGCAAAGAGTATCTCCTGTAAGGGTATGGTTGAGTTTCGCAATAACTCCCATATCTCCTGCGAGAATCTTATCTGTCTTCTCCTGATTCTTTCCCCTTATGAAGAAGAGGTTTGAAACTCTTTCTTCTTTATCTTTATCTATGTTAAGGACCTTCATGTCACTTGTCAGTTTTCCAGTGTAAACCTTTACAAAGTTAA
>CAZNRO010000028.1:5287-12993 GCA_964575745.1 uncultured Caldisericota bacterium
TTAAGGACCTTCATGTCACTTGTCAGTTTTCCAGTGTAAACCTTTACAAAGTTAATCCTTCCCACAAAGGGATCAGTGAATGTCTTGAACACAAGACCGGAGAATGGTTTTTCTGGATCAATACTGTCAACAACAACTTCATCTGAATTAGGCTTTTTACCGTAGCGCTTTTCATCAAGGTATGGTGGAGGAAACTCATCTATAATAAAATCAAGAATCTCTTCTGTTCCCATATCAGATACAGAGGAAGAAACAAGGACAGGGAATATCACCTTATTTTTTATTCCTTCTTTAAGGCCCTTCTTTATATCCTCAGGAGAAAGGTCTCCTTCATTTAGGTATTTATCTAATAGTTCCTCGTCGTTCTCTGCTACTTTCTCCACAAGTTCATTCCTGTACATGTCAAATTTTTCCTTCTCAGAATCAGGGACATCAACTTCTTTTACATTTCCACCTTCAAATATCTTTGCCTCTCCTGTGAGAAGATTTATAAAACCTTTAAAGTTCTGCCCCTGACCAATGGGAAGGATAAGGGGGACGGCGTCTGAACCAAAGAAATCTCTAATACTGGAAAGTGCTTTTTCAAAATTTGCATTCTCTCTATCCATTCTGCTTACAACAAAACATGCAGGAATTTCTTCCTCTTTTACAAATTCCCAGACCCTTTCAGTTCCAACTTCAACACCTGAAGAGGCATCTACAAGAACAACCGCACCTTCTGAAACCCTTAAAGCACCCTTAACCTCTGCAAAAAATTCAAGGAATCCAGGGGTGTCAAGGATATTTATCTTGTAATCTTTCCAGAATATGGGAATCAGTGATGTAGAGATACTTATGTGCCTTTTTACTTCCTCTGGTTCAAAATCAGATACGGTATTTCCCTTATCAGTGCTTCCCTTTTTATCTATCGTCTTTGAAACAAAAAGCATAGATTCAACAAGACTTGTTTTTCCAGCTCCACTGTGAGATACAAAAGAAACATTTCTAATTTTAGAGGGTTCTAATGTTTTCATTGATTCACCTCTTTTTTCTTAGTTTTTTTCCTTCTCGTTGGAAGAAAGAATTTTATTTCCTTTTTCTCTTCTTTTTTCTCTATAGGGGGAATTGTTTTTACTGAAATACCAAGCCCCTTGAGCTCTCTTATCAGAACCTTGAAGGACTCCGGTATTCCAACCTCTTCTATATCTCTTCCCTTTACTATAGCTTCGTATGCTTTTCTTCTTCCTTCTATATCGTCGGACTTTACCGTGAGCATTTCCTGAATCAAGTGAGCTGCTCCATAACCTTCAAGAGCCCAGACTTCCATTTCACCAAGCCTCTGACCTCCAAACTGAGATTTTCCTCCAAGAGGTTGCTGAGTTACAAGTGAATAGGTTCCTGTGGATCTTGCGTGAACTTTATCAAGAACAAGGTGATTCAGTTTCATAAAGTATGTGTATCCAACAAGGGCAGGGGCAAGGAAAGCCTCACCTGTATATCCATCATACAGAAGTTCTTTACTGTTTACATTAAAACCAGCTTTCTTGAGCATCTTCTCTATATCTTTTTCACCTAAAGAAGAGAAAATTGGAATCTCTGCTCTGAATCCCATTTCGTATGCAACAAGTCCAAGCATAGCTTCAAGGACCTGACCTATATTCATTCTTGATGGAACAGAAAGTGGAGAAAGGACTATATCTATTGGCGTTCCGTCGCTTCTAAAAGGCATATCCTCCTCAGGGAGTATTGCTGCAACAACTCCTTTATTTCCGTGTCTTCCAGCCATCTTGTCTCCCACCATTATCTTTCTCTTCTGTGCTACAAGGACTTTCACAAGTTTATTTATTCCAATAGGAAGCTCATCGCTTTTCTCTCTTGAATAAACTCTCGTCATTATCACAGTTCCAAATTCTCCTGGTGGAAGCCTCAAGGAAACATCTATAACATCTCTTCCCTTCTCACCAAACATTGCTCTCCATATCTTTGACTCAGGAGAGGTGTCTACTTCTGTCTTTGGTGCAAGCTTTCCAACAAGTATATCTCCAGCCTTTACCTCTGCTCCTATCCTTATTATTCCGTCTTCATCAAGATTTCTTAAGTCAACTTCGTCAACATTGGGAATATCACGGGTTAATATCTCAGGACCTGCACGAGTATCTCTTACAGTAGTTACATACTCCTTTATATGAATAGAGGTATATACATCATCTTTTACCAATCTTTCGCTTATAAGAATGGCATCTTGATAGTTGTATCCTCTCCATGGAAGATATGCAACAAGGAGATTCCTTCCAAGAGATAGAATGCCGTCTTTTATCGCCTGTCCATCGGCAATAATCTGGCCCTTCTTTACCTTCTCTCCCTTCTTAACTATGGGTCTTGAGTTTATGCATGTATCCTGATTTGACCTTTCAAATTTCTTAAGTGTGTATATCTTCTTTTCTTTACTGCCACGAACTACGATCTTATCAGAAGAAACTTCTTCCACTTTACCATTTATTTCAGAGATTACGACACTTGGGTCGTGTCTTGAAACAATCTTTTCCATTCCAGTTCCTACAAGTGGAACCTCTGGAAAGAGCAAAGGAACTGCCTGTCTCTGCATATTACATCCCATCAAAGCTCTGTTTGCATCGTCGTGTTCAAGAAATGGAATAAGAGATGCTGAAACAGAAAATACCTGAAGTGGTGATACTTCTATAAAATCAATCTTTTCAAGAGGTATCTCAACAATATTTCCCTGATATCTTCCAAGGGCTATTCCATCATTTAAAAGATTACCTTTATCATCTTTAAGAAGTTCTCCCTTTTTATTAACAGGTGTGTTTGCCTGGGCTATATAGTATTTTTCTTCCTCACCAGCTTCAAGATAGACAATTTCTTTAGTTATCTTTCCTTTCTTTACCTTTCTGTAGGGAGTTGTTATAAATCCATACTCGTTTATTTTAGAAAATACTGTAAGGGAGTTTATGAGTCCAATGTTCTGTCCTTCAGGTGTCTCTATAGGACATATTCTACCGTAGTGTGATGAGTGAATGTCTCTTACTTCAAGTCCTGCAGTTTCCCTGGTCAAACCACCCGGTCCCATAGACGAAAGTCTTCTCTTGTGGGTAAGAGAAGAAAGTGGATTTGTCTGCTCCATAAATTGGGAAAGCTGTCCTGTTCCAAAGAAACTCTGAAGAGCTGCTGTTATTGGCTTTGAATTTATAAGGTGTTGAGCTGTGTATCTATCCTCTGAATATGTACTAATTCTGCCTTTAGCAACTTTAACCATTCTTAAGAAACCAAATCTCATATTTACTTCAAGGAGCTCTCCCACTCCTCTCACATGCCTATTTCCAAGGTGATCTATGTTATCAAGTTCTGCCTCATTATTCTTTATCTTTACAGCATGTTTTATTATTGCAACAAGGTCGTCAAAAGTTACCATGTTGTCTTTAAGATTGAGACCAAACTTCTGATTTATCTTGTGTCTTCCAACATCTGATAGAAAGTTTCTCTTTTTATCAAAAAACATAAGATTTATAAGATTCTTGGCTGATTCAAAGGTTACTCTCTCACCAGGTCTTAACTTTCTGTAAATTTCAATTATTGCATCCTTCTGTGTTTTATTTGGATCCTTATCAACAGTCTTAATTATGATTGGATCCACCATCTCTTTATATATTTCAACATAGTGTATACCAAGGGAAGCTATATGATCAAGTTTTTTCTGAGTAATTCTTTCTTTTTCTTTATAGATAATCTCTCCTGTCTCTGGATCAAATATATTTTCAGCAAAGGTGGCTGGAAATAATCTATCTACATCAAGCACACCTATTTTTATCTTTCTTTTCTCCTTAAACATCTCAAGGATTTCATCATCTGTAAGTTCTTTAAAGACTCTTAGAACAGTTGGGAAGTAGAGTTTTCTTGAACCCTTATTTAGTCTTACAACGATTGTACCGCTGGTTTCAACCTCAAAGATAAACCATGTTCCTCTTTCTGGAATTAATCTTGCTTCAAAATGGACTCTTCCCGAATGAGCAGACGAAGGGGTGGTAAAATATACTCCTGGTGCTCTTATAAGTTGAGAAACGACCACTCTCTCTGCTCCGTTGAATATAAAAGAACCATGAGGGGTAATGTATGGAATCTCTCCTAAAAAAACCTCCTGTTCTTTTATCTCTCCACTTTTTTTATTGATAATCCTCACTTTTGCCTTGAGATTCCCGGAATATGTGAGTTTTCTCTCTTTGCATTCTTCAACTGAGAGCTCTGGTGGAACAACTTTTGGATCAAAAAATTCAAGCTCCACCTTTGGAGTCTCAATTGGTGAAATCTCTTCAAGGAGTTTTGGTATTTTTTCGTTTATAAATCTGAAAAAAGATTCCTTTTGGAATTCAAGTAAATCGGGAATCTCAGGCTGAAATAAAAATTTATTGAAGTTTTTAACTTCTTTTATCTCCATATTGTCTCCAGTTTAAAAGGGAAAGAACCCCGATTATCGGGGTTCTATTTAATCTCCACTGTAGCACCTACAGCGGAAAGTTTATTCTTGATTTCCTCTGCCTCGTCCTGGCTTATACCCTTCTTAACAGGGTGAGGTACTTTGTTGCAGATCTCGTTTGCCTCTTTGAGGGAGATACCGAGAACCTCACGGAGAACTTTAATGACCTGGATTTTTGCCTGACCAACACTGGTCAAAACAACATCAAAGGTGGTTTTTTCCTCTTCCTGTGCTGCTGTCTGAGCACCACCGCCACCACCTGCTACTGGCATTGCCATTGGCATTCCAGATACACCAAATTTTTCCTCGAGAGCTTTTACCAGCTCCACGAGGTCAGTTACACTCATCTTTTCAATTGCCTCTAAAATTTCTTCTTTAGTCATTCTTTCCTCCTTTATGCTTTTTTATCTTTTATCTGATTTAAAACAAAGACTAACTTTGTGACAGGATTCTTAAGAGCAAAGACAAGTCTTGCGAGAGGAGTCTTTATTCCCCAGACAAGCTTTCCATAAAGCTCCTGCATGGAAGATAGCGATGAAAGTTCCTTTATATCACTCTTGGTTAATTTAAGTGTTCCAAGGAATCCGCCCTTTATATCAAAATTCTTCCTGTGCGATTTTTGAAAATCATTTATTGTCTTCATAACAGGGAACGGATCTTCATACCCGAAGACAACTGCCGTGGGTCCAGTAAAAATGTTATCATCCACTTCAAATCCTTTTTCCGTAAGTCCCATCTTTAAAAGGGTATTTCTGTAAACTTTGAGTTCTCCTCCTTTTTCCTTAACGCTATGCCTTAAGTTGGAGATTTCTGGTACAGTAACCCCACTAAAGGTAGTAAAGAGTAGGAGCTTAGCTTTTTCTGTCTTCTCTTGAAGTTCCTTTACAAGTTCTCTCTTTCTTTCCCTTGTTATCATAACTGCCTCCTAAAATTAAAATATCCTTCCACCGAAGGACGAGAAGAAACCTATTTCCCAATTTCTCCTGCCTCGGTGGGCGAAAACCTCATTAAGCTTTTAAAAAGCACCCACTTTCTTAGGCAACTTTTTTAATTTCGTTTAAAACCTTTTGAACATCAAGTTTCACTGAGGGACCCATGGTTGGAGAAAGGTAAATGGACTTTATAAACTGGCCCCTCACCGCTTGGGGCTTTGCTTTAAGTAAAGCCTCAAGCAATGCAACAAGATTCTCTTTAAGTTTTTCTTCAGGAAAGCTTACCTTACCTATGGAAACATGAATGTTTCCAAGTTTATCCATCTTAAATTCAACTTTTCCCTTTTTAATCTCCTGAACAACTCTTCCAATGTCCATGGATACTGTTCCAGCTTTAGCATTTGGCATAAGACCTCTTGGTCCAAGAATCCTTCCAAGCTTTGAAACCATAGGCATCATGTCTGGAGTAGCAACAACGGCATCAAACTCAAGCCAACCACCTTGAATCTTCTTTATGGTCTCCTGATCACCAACGTAATCTGCACCTGCTTCCTCTGCTTCTTTTGCTTTCTCGCCTTTAGCAAAGGCAAGAACTCTCTTTGTTTTACCAACCCCATGTGGAAGGAGGACAGACCCTCTGACACTCTGATCAGATTTCTTGGGATCCACTCCTAACTGAATATGAGCTTCCACGCTCTCATCAAACTTGGCAGATTTGAGTTCTTTTACAAGCTTTACTGCTTCATCAAGAGTATACTTCTTTCCTTTCTCAATTTTCTCTAAAAGCGCCTCATATCTTTTTCCCATCTTTTTCACCTACCTTTCTATCTCAACACCCATACTTCTCGCAGTTCCTTCAACTATTCTCATGGCTGCCTCTAAGGACTCAGCATTGAGATCCTTCATCTTCTTCTTTGCAATTTCTTCAACCTGTTTCCTTGAGAGTCTTCCAACTTTAACTTTGTTTGGTTCACCTGATCCCTTTTCAATCTTTAGTGCTTTTTTTATAAGCGCAGAAACTGGAGGTGTTTTTATCTCAAAAGTGAATGACTTATCTGCATATACAGTTATAACAACTGGAATAAGAATTCCATCCTGATCTTTTGTCTTCTTGTTGAATTCGTTGCAGAACTGCATAATATTTACACCTTTCTGTCCAAGAGCAGGACCTATTGGTGGTGCCGGGGTTGCTTTTCCAGCAGGAATCTGTAATTTTATTATTGCATCAACCTTTTTAGCCATAATACCTCCTTATTATATCTTCTCTAAGTGCACAAAGTCAATCTCAACAGGTATATCCCTGCCAAAGATTGACAATCTCACTATGGCTTTTTCCTTATCCTCAAATATCTCTTCCACCTTACCTATCATCTGATCGAAAGGTCCACCTATTACTTTAACAGTATCTCCTATGGAGAATGTAAGTTGTGCTTTTGCTTCCTCTATCCCGATTCTATCCATAACTTCTCTTACTTCCTCTTCAGTAAGTGGAATGGGTCTTCCTCCACCACCAACAAAACCAAGAACGCCCGGAGTGTTTCTAACTATATACCATGATTCATCGTCCATTATCATTTCCACAAGAATATAACCTGGATATACCTTTTCTGGAACAATCTGCCTCTTTCCATCTTTAAGTTTTACCTTCCAGTCCACAGGAACTTCTACCCTGAAAATCTTATTCTGCATGGAATATGTTTCTATCCTCTGCTCGAGGTTTTGTTTGACCTTCTCTTCCATACCAGAGTAGGTGTGAACAATATACCACCTTTTCTCTTTCTTTTCTTTCTCCACAACCTTTTCCTTCTTCATACTATATTGTAGTTACAAGTCTTAAGAGGTATGCAAATACCGAATCAAGAATTCCAATATAAACAGCCCAGAATACTATAAATATAAGTATTGTAACAAAAGATGCAATAAGCCTTTCCTTTGTAGGCCAGCTTGTTCTGTGTATAAACTCTACCTTTACCTCTTTTAAGAAATTTGAAATCCTTTTAAATAAACTTACCTTTTTACTCATAATAAATGGCAGGCCCGGAGGGACTTGAACCCCCAACACCCGGTTTTGGAGACCGGTGCTCTGCCAATTGAGCTACGGGCCTTTACTTCACCTCCCTGTGAAGGGTATGCTTCCTGCAGTAAGGACAATACTTCTTTAACTCCAATCTCTGAGGATCGTTATTCTTATTTTTAGTCGTTGTATAGTTTCTTCTTTTACATTCAGTACATTCAAGGGTAATTATAACTCTCATCTTCCACCTACTCTATAACCTTGGATATAACTCCAGCACCAACAGTTCTTC
>CAZNRO010000029.1:0-12840 GCA_964575745.1 uncultured Caldisericota bacterium
GCGAAATACTCTCCGAGTTCTTTTCTTGGAAAATCTGTAGGGATGTCTCCTCTCCCCACAATCACATAACACTTTTTCATTCTTCCACCACCTTTACAAAGATTTTTCTTGTTCGTGGTCCGTCAAATTCAAGAAAGAACACACCCTGCCATGTTCCAAGAAGGAGTTTCCCATTATCCACAATTATTTCTCTGGACGAACCTATTATTGAAGATTTGATGTGAGCATCGGCGTTTCCTTCAAGATGTGCATAAGTTTTATTATATGGTATAAGTTCAGAGAGTGTGCTTAGAATATCTCTCATTACAGAAGGATCAGCATTTTCATTTATGGTTATAGAGGCTGTAGTATGTGGAACGAAAATAAGACATATTCCATTTTTAACACCAGATTCCTTAACTATTTTTGATATTTCCTCTGTAATATCTACTGCCTCTATCCTTTTATGTGTTCTCAAAGAGATACTCTTTAACATTTTTCTCTTCCTCCTTAAGAATATCTATGGCAATTCTTGCAACGTTCTCTTTCCAGTGTTTTCCAGAGAATTTTTTAATCTCTTCTATTACCTCCTCTCTCTTTTTTCTCTCTGAATAAGGTCTTCCAGCTATCATAGATTCTATAGTATCAGAGATTGCAATTATTTGAGATTCAATCGGCATTTCATCTCCCTTTATTCCAAAAGGATATCCAGAACCATCTATTCTTTCATGGTGAAATCTTGTCCAAGTTGCAATCTCTTTAAGGGAATCTACCCTTGAAAGGATTCTATAACTCCATTCAGGATGCTTTTTGATCTCTTCATAGTCTACTGGAGAGAGGTGGGAAGCTTTCTTAAGAATTCTATCGCTTATAGCTATCTTTCCAATATCATGAAGTAATGCAGCAATTCTTATCTTTTCTATTTTTTCCTTGCTAAAGCCCATCCTTTCTGCTATTTTTGTTGCATAAAACGCAACTCCACTGCTATGTCCTTTTGTAAATGGATCCTTTGCCTCAAGAGATTCTATGAGAATTCTTATTATATCATCACTTAAACTCTTAAGCTTTCTCTCAGACAAAAGTTCCTTTATATTTGAGTGTATTACATGTGTTAGAAAGCTCAAAGGAGATATAATTTCTTCCCCCTCTTTAAGATTTTCACTCTTTTCAAAGTATAAGTTAATTTTTGTAAATTTTCCTGCTTCCTCTTCAATATGAGAAAGAGACAGAATATTATCACAGTGTGATATAAAATTCTCGTCTCCAAAAGAACCTGTAAACTCATTTTTCCCAGACTTAAATTGTATTTTGACGAGTTTTGTCCCTTCAGTTATATTTGAGAAATGTCTGGCTACCACATTTAAAAGGGTTTCTATTCCAATATCAAGGGAAAACAATTCCAGAATCTTTGCTCCTACCTTCCTTATTCTTTCTATAGAGTTCCATACCTCCATGTCCTTCCCTGTTAAAACAAGATGTTTTATAAAAGAGATACAATTGTTAATCGTTAGTCTATCGTCAGGTGTGAGCCTACCATTCTTTGAAATAATGAGTTTTCCAATAAGTTTGTTTCTATCTTTTATGTAAAATTCATCCAAACCCATTTCATTTTCCATCTGCCCTATTTTATACACCTTGTTAAGGACTTCCATAGAAATATGGCTAAGCTTAAGATTTTTCTTCAATACATACAGAAGCCTATTTATATAGAAATCAAGTTCAGGATTCATTCAATACTTCCTCAAATGGTGTAACAAGAATCTTTACCTGCTCCTTTTTGTTTGTTTCAAATTCTACAAAACCCTCTTCCTCAATATCTTCAAGGAGTATCTTTTTGGTAATGAGTGGTTCGACTACTATCTTTTCTGATTCTATTAAACCCACTGCTCTCTCAAAATCAAGAGGGGTATACTCATAGGATGTATCAATGTCTAACTCTCTTGAGAGTATATCCAGAAAGTTGAGCTTTATTGGAAGTGTATGGATTCCTACGACTACCAGTTTTCCACCCATGTCTACATGAGAAAGAGAAAAGAAAAGGGGATCTTTTTCCATACTTATCTCTGGTCCAGAATCTACCACATCAAACACCGTATCAAATTTCTCATCATTGTTCTTATCATCAAACAGTTTAAATCCAAATTTCTCTATGATTTCTCTACCTCCTCTTTCAAGCATAGAGATGTATACATCTCCTCCCATGTCTTTTAAAATCTGTGAAAGGATTAGGCTTGTGGAGTTATTCCCAACCACAAGAAATTTCTCTCCAATTCCTTTAAGAGAAGCATGAACACTTACTGCAGTTTCCTGAGCAAATGGCAAAATGTGAGGTTTTACATCAGGATCTGCATGGTATAAATTTTTCTCCTTTAGTATTATCTCCTCTCTGAATCCGCCATCCTCAGTAAATCCGAGATATCCACCGTTATAACAGATATTTTCTCTACCTCTATTGCAGTTCTTGCAATCTCCACAATAAATTAAAGGGGATACATAAACCTTATCCCCTTCTTCCACTTTCTCTATTTTTTCTCCTTTTTCAATCACCACTCCCCCACACTCATGCCCCGGTATGATGGGTTTATCCTTTCTATAAAGAGTCGGGCCGCTTATAAACTCCAAAACATCAGAATCACAGATTCCACACCAGAGAATCTTTACCCTTACCTCATCTTCCATTAATTCTCTCTTTTCTTCTTCCTCTATTCTTATGTCCCTACTTCCGTAGAATCTCACAACTTTCATATCTTCCTCTCTCTTAACCATTTTACAATATTTTTGAAATGTCTAATGCCTTGGACGAGAAGAAGGAGCAGAAGGAATGCATACATATAAATGTTTTCTTTAAAAATCATCAGGATAATAAATGCCAAAAAATAGGAGACGACACCTGCACCAACGAGAGGTGTAAGCCCTTTTAACACTCCTTTTTTTCTTATCTTGCCAAACAAGAAAAGGGCAAGAAATATAGTTGCAACAATCATGCTCTGTAAAGGAAGGATAGCAAAAGCTGCTCCAAGACTTGTGGACAGCCCACCCCCTCCTTTTAATCCAAGAAATATTGACCAGTTATGTCCAACTACTGAGAATATGCCAGAAAGTATCATCACAAGAGGTGGAAAACCAAAAAGAGAAGCAAGGAATGGAGGAAGAAAACCTTTCAAGAAATCCAGAATAAAGGTTGTTATTCCCCAAAATGGAGAAACTTCACGGAATACATTCGCTGCTCCAGGATTCTTACTTCCAACCTCTCTTATATCTATACCCTTTACAAATTTTCCTATTATATAAGCAAAGGAAATAGAACCTATAAGGTAAGCTGAAACGATTAGAATGAGATATTTCATAAGCATATTATAGTATTCCCTTGACAAAAATACAATGGTTTGTATAATTTAATTTGAAATTAGCACTCACAACCTTTAAGTGCTAAAAAAGGAGGTGAAAGTATGAAACTCAAACCAATTGGTGACAAAATTGTTGTTGAGCCTGAGAAGGAGGAAGAAGTTACAAAATCTGGTATTGTTTTACCCGATACTGCTAAGGAAAAACCCCAAAAGGGAAAGGTTGTAGCAGTGGGACCAGGTAAGATTCTTGATAATGGTGAAAGAAGCCCCATGGAAATTAAAGAGGGGGATACAGTAATATATTCAAAATATGCTGGAACTGAGGTAAAGATTGATGATAAAGAGTATTTAATTCTCTCACAGAGAGATATTTTAGCTATTCTGGAGTAATTTTAAGGAGGTGAAGAAATGGCAGCAAAGAATATTGTCTTTAACGAAGATGCAAGAAAGAAACTCCTTGACGGTGTGGATAAAGTTGCAGATACAGTCAAGGTGACACTTGGGCCTACAGCAAGACACGTTGTTCTTGAGAGAAAATTTGGTTCTCCCATAGTTTCAGATGATGGTGTATCCATTGCCAAGGAAATTGAGCTTAAAGACCCATTTGAAAATCTTGGTGCACAGCTATTGAAGGAAGTTGCTTCAAAGACCAACGATGTTGCTGGAGATGGAACCACCACAGCAACAGTACTTGCTCAGTCTATGGTTCATCAGGGACTTAAACTCGTCTCTGCAGGTGCAAATCCTGTAATGCTTAAGAAGGGAATGGATGAGGCAGTAACTAAAGTTGTAGATTACATAAAGAAAACAGCAAAGAAGGTTGACGATAAGAAGACCATTGCAGAAGTAGCAACAGTTTCTTCAAAGGATGAAAAGATTGGAGAGGCAATAGCCAATGCAATGGATAAAGTTGGTAAAGACGGAGTTATCACAGTTGAAGAGTGGCAGGGATTAGACATAAAAGTGGAAGTTGTTGAGGGAATGCAGTTTGATAGAGGTTACATCTCTCCATACTTTATAACAGATGCTGAAAAAATGGAGGTAGAACTTAAAGAGCCATACATAGTTATTACTGACAAAAAGATTTCATCTGTTCAGGAGTTCCTTCCATTGCTTGAAAAGATTGTTCAGACAGGAAAACCATTCCTTGTAATTGCAGAGGATGTTGAGGGTGAAGCACTTGCAACCCTTGTGGTAAACAAAGTAAGAGGGACATTCCAGTGCTGTGCAGTTAAGGCACCAGGCTTTGGTGACAGAAGAAAGGAGATGCTCAGAGATATTGCTATATTAACCGGTGGTCAGGTCATCTCTCAGGATCTCGGTATAAAATTTGAAAATGTTACCCTTGATATGCTTGGAAGAGCAGATAAAGTAAAGGTTGATAAAGAGAATACAACCATTGTTGGTGGAAAAGGAGATAAGAAGGATATTGAGGCAAGGATTACCCAGATAAAGAAGCAGATTGAGGAGACAAAGTCTGACTATGATAGAGAGAAACTCCAGGAGAGACTTGCAAAACTCTCCGGTGGTGTTGCCATAATAAAGGTTGGAGCAGCAACAGAAACAGAGATGAAGGAGAGAAAGCACAGAGTTGAAGATGCAGTTTCTGCTACAAAAGCAGCAGTAGAGGAAGGAGTTGTCCCTGGTGGAGGAGTGGTCTATGTAAATGCTCAGAAGGCCCTTGATTCCATAAAGAACGGTGATACTGACTACATGGCAGGAGTGAATATAGTAAAAAGAGCTCTTGAAGAACCAATGAAACTCATTGCAGATAATGCAGGAGAAAAAGGTGTAATGATAGTTGAAAAGGTTAAAGAGATGGAAGATGGTGTAGGTTTTAATGCCATAACTCACAAGATAGAGAATCTTATAAAAGCAGGAATAATTGATCCTGCAAAAGTTACAAGGTCTGCTCTCCAGAATGCAGAATCTATTGCATCTTTGCTTCTAACCACTGAAGCAGCAGTTGCTGAGATTCCAGAGAAGGAGAAACCCCAGACTCCACCCATGCCTCCCGAGTATTAAAAAGAGCATAAATAGGTGGTAAAGGCCCCTGAAATTTTCAGGGGCCTTTTTATTTTTTTATAAGAAGGCATATAATACTTACATGGAGAATATTTACCTTATCCTTGGCATTTTTATAATTGGGGGTTATTTTTCTGGAATTTTAGCTGAGAAATTAGGACTCCCTAAAATAACAGGTTATATCTTGTTAGGTGTTCTCTTCAGCCCTTCTCTTTTTGGTTTTACACTTCCCGAAAGGATTAAAGGTATGGGGATAGTTACAGAAATAGCACTCTCTGTCATAGGCTTTATAGCAGGAGGGGATTTACGGATAGAGACTGTAAAAAGATTAGGAAAGTCTGTTTTCTGGATAACCATAGCTCAAGCTCTCGGGGCGTGGATTTTTGTGGGTAGTCTTGTGTATCTTTTATTCCCATTAGTAGTTCCGGTCGGGAAGAAAGAGTTGTTTATAATGGCGCTGACGCTTGGAGCAGTGTCTCTTCCAACAGCACCTGCTGCAATAGTTGCAATAATTCACGAATTCAGAGCAAAAGGTCCTTTAACTTCCACACTTCTCTCTGTTGTTATACTTGACGATGCCTTTGCCATTATAGCAACATCTATCTCTATTGCCATTGCAAAAGCTATGGTAAGTTCAGAAACTGTATCTCTCTGGACTGAGGTGAGTGGAAGTCTTGTTGATATAGGAACTGCCGTTTTAATAGGTGTTTTTGTTGGATTCTTAAGTGAGAAAATTATTAAATACTTTAGAACAGATGCCACTCTTCTTCTTTTTGTTATTGGATCCATATTTTTCTGTACAGGTTTGTCCAATGTTCTTGGAACATCATATCTCCTTTCCAACATGATATTCGGTTTCTTTGTGGCAAACACATTTAAGCTCTCGGATAAATATTTTAAGACAATTGAGGAGATTGAAGAGTTATTATTTGTGCTTTTTTTCACACTAGCAGGAGCACATTTTGAAGTACAGGCTTTAGAATCTGCAGGCATTCTATCAATTATAATAGTTGTTTCAAGGTTCTCTGGAAAATACATAGGTGCTTATCTTGGAGCTTTGTTTTCTGGTGCAAGTTCTACAATAAGAAAGTATATTGGACTCGGATTACTTCCAAAGGCAGGTGTAACCATTGGTTTAATACTTCTTGTCCTTGAGCTTCCAGAGATTAAAGATGTTGGGGTAATAATGATAAATGGTGTTCTTGCTTCAGTTATAATAAATGAGTTAATCGCTCCTCCCCTTGTTAAAACTGCTTTAATAAGAGCAAAAGAGACCAACGTCTAAAATTTGTTATATAATTTCACTGAAAGGAGGTAATATGTATCTACTTGTTGTAGTGTTAAACCATGAAAGCCATGTTAAAGAGATTCTTGAAAGATTTATAGAGGTAGATGTGAGAGGCGCAACTGTAATTGAAACTCAGGGTATGGGTAGACTCTTAAGTCAGGAGATTCCAATTTTCACAACTTTTAGAAAAGTCCTTTCAGGAGCCCAGCAGAGAGTAAATAACTTTACAATCTTTTCAGTTATAAGAACAGAAAAAACCCTTAGAGATGCCATTGACGTGGTTTTTGATGTTGTCGGAGACATTGATAGGCCTGGAACAGGTATAATGTTTGTTTTGCCTGTAATTCACATGTATGGTCTTGCCAATCCCATAACCAAGAATCAGATGGGAGAAAAATAGTATGGATGTAGTGCTTGACTCAGGTATAATAATTCTTGCAGGAGTTCTTGCTGCATGGATTCTTGGTAAGTTCAAACTTCCAAAGGTTTTAAGCTATATAGTTGTCGGTGCTTTTCTCGGTAGAAGTATGGCAAATATTGTTTCCCCTTCAATAGTGAGATGGGAGGAGATAATTAGCGTTGTTGCTTTGGGATTTATAGCTTTCCTGATTGGTGATACATTCAGATGGAAGAACATAGTTGAGATAGGAAGTAAAGGGATACTTGTTTCTCTTCTTGAATCAACATTGACGGCGGTAATAGTTGGTGGAGGCTTCCTGATACTTACCACTACAGGGATCTTATATGTAAAACACCCAGTGCCAATTTCCCTTCTTCTTGGTGCATGTGCAGCAGCAACAGCACCTGCAGCTACATTTATGGTGGTAAGAGAGTATAGAGCAAGAGGAACTTTAACAAACTATCTTCTCATGGCTGTTACCTTTGATGATGCTGTTGGAATTATTCTCTTTGATGTAGCGGTTGTTATCGTAAGAGTTCTTCTTAAAGGTGGAGGGCTAAGCATTGGAGAGGCAGTCTTTGCTCCTGTTAAAGAAATTACTCTTTCCCTTGTAATAGGTGCAGTTATGGGATTTCTACTTACATATATAGAAAGGTTTATGAAGACCAAAGAGAATTCTCTTATTCTTGCAATTTCCTTTATACTTATAACTGGTGGACTTTCAAGACAATTCCATTTCTCTCCCCTTCTATCAAACATGGCTCTTGGCGCTGTCTTTGCAAACTTTAGTATAAATGCAGGAAGGGTTTTCAGTGGAGCAGAGGATTGGGTTTCTCCAATTCTCCTTTTCTTCTTTGTGCTTTCTGGTTCAGATCTGGATATAGCATTACTCCCAAAGTTAGGTCTCATGGGAATTGGTTATGTTGTTCTTAGAGGTCTTGGTAAAATATTTGGCTCAAGAATGGGAGCATTTTTTGCAGGTGCACCAAAGAAGGTTCAGAAATATCTTGGTTTTGCAATGCTTCCTCAGGCAGGAGTTGCTATTGGTTTTGCTGTATTTATAAAAAATCTCTTTCCAGAACTTTCCTATATAACAACAATTGTCCTTTCGACTGTAGTCTTGTTCGAAATAATTGGTCCTCTTGGTGCGAAGTATGCTATATTTGGTGCAGGAGAAGCTAAAAAACATCCACAACTTGCAAAGGAGCATACATAGTGGATATACTATTCCTCTTTATTAATCCGAAAAAATTCTTTGAGGAGAGAAAAGAAAAAAGTTATCTTTGGTTTATAATTCCTATTTATGTTGTTCTTTTTATTTTGCTCTACTTCTCTGGAAGAAATCTCTTTGGATCCTCTAAAGAGGTAAGCATTGGCATTGTCATACAGATACTATTCAATCTCGTGTTTTTTGTGTTCCTCTCCCTTTTTATTAAGGTCTTTATAAAAATCTTTGGTGTTGAAAGAAAGCTGTTTGAATCCATAGAGGATGGATTATTAATCTCTCTTCCCTCATTTACTCTCTTTGTTATCCTGTTTTATTTTCTCCAGTATAAATTTCTCTCCCTCTCCTATCCTTTAATCTACTTCTTTACATTTCAAAAATATGCAACCACTCTATCAAAAATACTCTTTTTCTTTTACTTTCCCCCAAGAGCTCTTCTTTTTGTATATACGCTCATTGGAATTAAGTATATGTACAATCTAAACTGGAAGAAAACTCTCCTTTTCAGCGTCCTAATATATTTTATATTCTTTTTAACCTATATTTTGTGAGGTTGACGATGGACTATATAAAAGAAAGAGAAGAATTTATGAAAATTGTGGGTAAAATTCTAGAATACAAATTGACAGTTGGGACCTGGGGAAATTTGAGTATGAAAGTGGAGAATGATAAGTTTCTGATAACACCTTCTGCAATGGAGTATGAGGATATGAAAGGAGAAGATCTTGTTGTTATGGATCTTGAGGGAAACATAATTTCTGGTAAGAAGCCTTCTACTGAGAAGTTTTTACATATGGAGATATACAAGAGTAGGAAGGATGTAGGTGGTATTCTTCATATCCATGCTGTATATTCAGGTGTATTCTCTGTGGTTGGAATCCCAATTCCTCCTTTAACAGAGGACATGGCACAGGGAATAGGTGGCGATGTGGAAGTTACAAACTATGTTCCACCCGGAACTAAAGAACTTGCTCTTGAGTTTGTAAGGTGCCTTAAAGACAAACAGGCTGCCATAATAAGAAATCATGGACTTGTAACCGTTGGAGATACATTAAAAGAAGCTTTTAAAGTTGCAACACTTGTTGAGAGAGGAGCAGAGATTTTTATTCTTTCTCACTTAATTGGAAAACCAAAAATTTTATCTTACGAAGAGGTTAAAAAATTAAGGGAATTCTATAAAAATAGATACATTAAAAGAAAATGAGAATTCTTTTTAAAAACGGAAATATTTATGGAGAGGATTTCAAACTTTACAAATTTATGTCTGTAAAAGACGGAGTTTTTGAATATGTTGGTAACCATGAACCCACTGGAGTCAATTTTCATAAGGAAGTAAATCTTAAAGGAAATTTTGTTTTTCCGGGGTTTTTTGATTCCCACATACATCTTCTCTCCTATTCAAAAACGCTTTTTGAGCTGAATCTATCAGGTGTTCAGTCAATGGAAGAAGCTAAAAAGGTTTTGAAGAATTTCAAGCCTAAAGGAGAAGCTGTCTATGGTTTTGGCTGGGATGATGAGAAGTGGAAGGTAAAGCCAGATAAAAGGATACTTGACGAGATTTTTCCTGATAGATTTGTGATACTAAAGAGAAGGGATGGTCACTCTCTCTGGGTCAATTCCATGGTTCTTAAGGAATTTGGTATAGACAAATCAACTCCTGATCCTCAGGGTGGAAAGATAGAGAGGGATGAAGAGGGAAATCCTACTGGAGTTTTAAGAGATAGAGCAATGGAGCTTGTGAAGTTAAAAGATTCCTTATATTCTGAAAAAGAGATTATAAACGAAGGTGTAAAAAAACTTCATTCTCTTGGTATAACCTCTGTTTGTAATATGGATGGAGATATACTCCCCGTTCTTATTGAAGGTAAGTTTAAATTAAGGATCTTTTCTTCTATACCCCTTGAAAAACTTGATTCTCTAATTTCCCTTGGTTTAAGAAGTTTCTTTGGTAATGAATTTTTAAAAATAGGTGGTGTTAAGGTCTTTCTTGATGGTTCTCTTGGCTCAAAAACCTGCTTTATGAAGGAAGGATTTGAAGATGAAAAAGAGAATAGAGGTCTTATCTATTTTGATGATGGTGAGCTTGAGGAGATATTTAAGAAGATAGAGGATAACAACCTTGTTCTGTGGATTCACTCTATAGGGGATATGGCAAACGAGATTATACTGTCTGTCTTTGAGAAATTATGGAAGAAAAGAAATCTTCATCACAGAATCGAACATGCCCAGATCCTTTCAGAATACCTTATAGAAAAGATAAAAAGTATAAAGCCATACCTTTCTGTTCAGCCTTCTCACATCTATCTTGATGTGGAAAAGATAAAAAAGTATCTTGGTAAAAGAGGTAGATGGACGTATCCTATAAAAAGTTTAATGAATTCTGGCTCTGTTGTCTCCTTTGGTTCTGATGCCCCCATTGAAGATCCTGAACCATTGAGAGGAATAAAGGTAAGCGTTGGGAGAAAAGTAGGTGGAAAGTTTTTTTATCCTGAAGAGGCTATTACTGTGAAAGAGGCATTCAAGGCATACACAATTAATGGTGCAATAAGCGTGGGTGAAGAGACGAGGCTTGGAAGTATAAAGAAAGGAAAAGCAGCTGATTTTATCATCTTTGATGCTGATCCACTTTCTCTCAATGCAAAAGTTATCTCTACTTATATAAATGGCATTAGTGTTTTTGAGACTTCATAATTTTTCTTAAAACATCAGGAACATCGGTAAATATCCCATCCACTCCCATTTTTATAAGTCTCTTCATCATGAATGGATTATTCACGGTGTATGGTTTTACAGTTAATTTCTTGGAGTGAAATCTATCTACCATTCTTTTATTAACAAACATAAAGTACGGGTTAACTCCTGATAGAAAGGAAGGAAATGATTTACCATAGGGAGAAAAACATAGAACTTCAACTACCGCTCCTTCTCTCTTTTTCTTTAAGTTTTTCAAAACATTAAAATCAAAAGAGGAAAAAATGAATCTTTTTATTGGATACTTTTCTATGACTTTGAGCAGGTTATCTACAATTCCCGGGTACATTCTTTCATTTCCCTTTATCTCTATATTTACCTTTAATTTTATTTCTTTTAGAACCTCTTTAAGGGTAGGTATATATGTGCCTTTATAGTTATAGGAGAAGAGGATTCCTACATCTATGCTCTGGATTTCCTTGAGTGTTAATTCTCTAATCTTCATATTTCTTATAAAGAAAGGGTGGAACACTACAAGTTCTCCATCTTTTGTCATATGGATGTCAAGTTCTATAAAGTCGGCTTTCATCTCCTCTGCCAGTTTGAAGGCAGGTATTGTATTTTCTGGTGCGTATCTTGATGCACCTCTATGGGCTATAATAAGAGGCTTTGAATTCATCTATTTTATTTCTATCTCATCGCAGGTTCTAAGCAATTTTACCTTATCCCCAAATTCGTAAAAGAGTCTACATTTTCCATATGTTCCTGTGCAGTGCAAAGGGTATATTTTCTTTAAGTCAAATTTCTTAATCCCATCTATCGCATCCTTTATTCTATCTTCAAGGTTCAATAGATGAAGTCCACCAAGTACTCCAATTATTGGTAATCTCAGATGATTGTAA
This sequence comes from uncultured Caldisericota bacterium, assembly GCA_964575745.1. Lineage (GTDB taxonomy): Bacteria > Caldisericota > Caldisericia > B22-G15 > B22-G15 > B22-G15. The sequence goes on from CAZNRO010000029.1 coordinate 11,858, forward strand.
AAATGGGTGAGTGTATTTGAAAGCCCGGAATGGTTACATCCAGTTACTATAAAAATCCCTGAATCCATTTTAATTCCTATACTTATATCATCATAGATGGGATCAATAACAAACTCATCTCCCTCCTTAACCACTAAGGTTTTGTCCATAAAATTATTTATTCTCTCAATCTGTCCAGAAAAGTAGAGACCATCTTCTATCTCAAAGAATTCTCTTTTCAGGTTGAATTTTCCTCCGTGCTTTTCATAAGTCTCTCTTTTTTCAGGTATTCCAATGTAATCTTTTCTTTTGCCTCTGTCCTTATACTTCCCAATAAAAATGTCTGGATGTGCGTATATCTCTACTTTCTTAGTCCTATTTTTAAGAAAAGATAAAAGTCCCCCTGTATGATCATCATGTCCATGGGACAAAATTACATAGGAGATTTCATCCGGTTTAACATTCAATTTGTTAAGGTTTTTTAACAAAGAAAATCCAAAACCTGTGTCAAACAGAATTTTTTTACCATTTCTCTCTATGAGTAGAGAAAGCCCATGTTCAGACAGACAATCCCTTTTTCCAGATAAATCATCCACAACTACTTTTATCTTCATTATTCTCTAACCATTGTTGCTCCACATTTTGGACATTTCATTGAGGTACATGGAACACCAGGTTCATGTGGTACCCGTGTGCCACAACTTGGACAAACACAGTACCCTGAAGGTCCTCTTCCAAGACCTCCACCTTGGCCTCTTCCTCTTCCCATGCCACCTTTTCCCATGCCACCTCTTCCACCCCCCATACCTCTTCCTTGACCTCTCATTCCCATACCAAACCTCCTTCCCATACCTCTTCCATAACCCATGCCTCTACCACCATTAAAATCATACATGGGTCTTGGCTGTATTTTGTATCTTTCTGGCCTTTCTTCCTGAATATTTTCAGGTAAGTTTTCCACCTTTTCAAGGGGTACACCTGCAGTAATTGCATCAACAGGACAC
>CAZNRO010000030.1:0-2980 GCA_964575745.1 uncultured Caldisericota bacterium
CATTTGTTATTGGATCTTTAAGTGTAACTGTTACTGTTTCATTTATCTCTGCAGAGAGGATATTATCTGAAGGTATTATCTCAGCAACAGGCTTTACAATAGGTATATCAAGCTCTCCCATAACATCTCTATTCGGTCCAACAGCAAATATTCTCGCCTCACCCTCTTCAAGGTAAGGCTCACCGAGAGTCAGAGTATATGTTGTATCATGATTGTCTGTAAATGTGGAACCCTTTGAACCAAGAGCAATTATCGTTGATCCTGCAGGGATACCGGGAGCAGAAAGAAGTAGTGTGTGAGAGAAACCAGCAGTTATCTTATTTCTTGCTGGAGAACCATCTATAGAGAGAAGCGAAATTCCAAGGTTCATCTGAGGTTTTATTGGGAATGCATAAGGAATGTATCCCATTATCTTGGATGTTGGAAGAGTTGGATTTCCTGAGTAAACTTTTATAAGTACATATCTTCCAATCTCTATTGGCGTTCTATCATGTTCAGGATCTGCTGAATGGTTGAAACCTACATTCATCTGAGTATAAACTCCGTTTATTATATTCTGGTTAAGTGGATCAAGGTGGGATGCGTCAATTACAATATTTGGAGTTCCGGCTCCGCCAATTGAGAACATATCTGAAACTGGTGTTCCATCTTTATTGTAACCCCATATTTCAATCCAGGCATTATTTTGAGGTATATCCGATGTGTCTGTCACGCTTATACTGATAGCACCTGCACCACCTTGAGATACCTCTGCTGGATCAGTGGTAACCCCAATCTTAAATCCATTAATACTATCTGCAATTGGAAATACACTGAATGTTGCCGTTTCAGATGTTACTCTTCCTTTTTCCTCATCTGCTCTATTATCTACACCTCTCATAGGCACAGTTAAAGTAAGGGGCAGAGGGGTATACATTGTTGGTATAACCTTAATTTTTATTTCTCTATCTCCCTTTGAAACTTCTTCCATAAATACAGTTTCATCTGATGAAAGAGTCCAGTCCTCATCTGGGTCAAACACTGTAAGACCTGGTGTTGGCGGTTCATAGAATCCAAACACAAGGATATATTCCTCACCAACAACTGGTGGGAACATTTTTCTATCAAGATGAACAGTTGTTACATCAATATATGCGTATGGATTGAATAGAGAGACAGATTGAATTGGAAGAGAAATTAATGCTGCACCTGAAACTTTAACTATGAGAGAACCGGTTCCAGAACCTGCTGGAGGAATTGGAGTTCCAGAAATGAGATACGTACCTTTCGATAGAGGTTTTACCTGTGGATTCTGGAATGTCCACCCAGGAGGAAGTTCATAACTGAATTTATTTGCAAGATGCAGGCTCGTCTCATCTACAGGTTCACCTGTTCCATCTGTCACAAGAATTGTGAAGTGGCATAGTTTATTTGCATATAGAGTTGTTGGCTCAATAAGTAGCTTTGCTTGATAATTTGGTGCTCCTATGGAGAACGGATGATATGGAACAGGATTTCCAGCCTGATCGTAGTATCTTCCAAATCTATAATCACCTATCTTGGTCTTCTCGCTTCCTACTCTTGTAAAGAGGGCATAACTTCCAAGTTCATCTATTATGGCGTAAATCTTAAAGTAACCATTTGGTCCAAGTTTTACAGGTTGATAAGTTTGCGGTGGAAGACCTGCATGTGGAATTTCATTAATTGGACCATTGCTTATATACTTTCTCTCGAAACCGTTAACAGGATCTACCTTCCAGAGTTCGACATACACATCGTTATTTCCCGGTGTAAGACCTCCTGGAAGCTGGAATGTTCCTTCAATTACCTGTGGTGTTGAAAGATCCACTGTAAGTGTTCCAAGATCAGTTGTAATTGTCTCCTGATACTTAAGATATACAAACATTGAAACCCTTGGAGAAGTTTGAGCCTCAATTCTATATATTCCATCATACTTTGCACCATGATAACCAAGTGCATCAAACCAACCTGTACCAAGAGAGAAATTACCATTTAGATCAGTAGTTGCTGTTGAAACAGTTGTTGAAGCCCACGGTTCAAGATAGAAGTTTCCAAACTCATCAAATCTTCCTGGTCCTGAAAGAACTATAGTTGCAAAGCTTATCGGGTCAAGGTTTCCGTCTAAATCAACATCAGAGAGTGTAGTAAGTGTACCCTGAAGAGTATCTCCAATGGTTGCCATAAGAATTCCATCACATCCAGTAGAACCGTTAACGGTAAGAAGTGGTGTTGCCTGGAAAGAGAATTGCTCATAATCTTCAAGCCACCACTTTGTTGATGGATAGGAAGGTACAACCTCTCCTCTTACAGTAACTGTAGCAGTATCTCCCACATGTAATCCAAGTTCCTGAGCAGAGACATAAACAGGGACATTAATCCACTGACCTGGCATTGAAACAGAAGGAGTCTTATCAATAATCTTTGCATAACCACCTGATGTAGTTATGGTAATTCTCAGTTTATCACCCAGTTGATCAACATACCATCTTACATTGACACTGAAGCCAGATCCACAAATCTTAAATGAAGATTTTACAACATCGACAAGGGCATTCACTCTAACAAATCCAGATGTTATTACCCAGTCTGGTGGAGAAATTGGAGGAACTGTTGAAGATATATCACCACAGCATGTTGTATGAATTGTTGCAACAACATAACCTGATGGATGGGTATCAGACTGTGCAGTAAACAAACCAGTATCTGGATCTATTGTTCCAATTGGATACATTGGATCATTGTTCAGTATGCTCCATACAGGTGGAGGGGTTACTACTGTATGATAAAGTGGATCTTCTGTTCTTGCACTAAACTCTTTTCTTTCTCCAGAAATAAGACTTATACTTTCTGGTGTTACCCATACCTTTATTCCCATTGTAACCTGTGCAAAGACAGGTACTTCATTGTAAACTATATTATTACCCACACATGTATTACCTGGACAACCATCATTATAGGTAAAGGATGCCCAGATTCTTGA
>CAZNRO010000030.1:3080-12137 GCA_964575745.1 uncultured Caldisericota bacterium
CACATGTATTACCTGGACAACCATCATTATAGGTAAAGGATGCCCAGATTCTTGAAGTTCCTCCACCACAGGCAGCAGAATGGAAATTCCCTTCTGAATCTATATCTACTGTTGAGTCTACAAATTCAGAAAGTCTTATATCTCCAAAGGATACAACTCCATCATTATCTACATCTAAATAAAGGTTGCCGGATGCATCCCACTTCACCACCGCAACAAAGTCTGAAAGTTTCATAGGAGGTGTGGTTACATCAGGATCTCCAGCTGCAACTGTAGTGTCTGGGCAAATTGATTCATACTTGATAAGGCGTGTATCCCCTACTCCTACATAATCAGTATTACCGGCTCCAACATCATCATATATGTATTCTCCTGCATCATACTGTCCGTTGTTATTAGAATCAACATATTTCTCTGTACCTGTAAAGGAGACAAGGGTCCAGCCGATATCCAAATCACCACCCTCAACTACACTTCCTGCATCATAATTAACAATGCTAACAACTGTTCCACCAGCATTTCTTACTGGAATTGTAACTGAATCGACTCTTATATCACCAATTGAAACTGTACCAGATGCATCTACATCAAGATATGTATATTCTTTGATATCAACAACATCATTTCCGTTTGGATCAGGGGTTATTTCCTCTCCTGGATCCCATATGCAGTTTCCGTTAAGATCTGTAAATTCATTTGTTCCCGTACCACTTCCATTAAATTTTCCATCAGCATTTACATTCTCTGAATGAACTGGAACAAACGGTATTAACTTTAGTCCTATATCTCCATCACCTGCAACGACATTGCCAGCAGATAAACCACACATGCAGGAGAAGAGTCTTACATCTGGACCTGTTGCATCAACCTCACCATCATTATTTACATCTTGATATAGCCACTCTCCAGGGTCAAAATATCCATTTCCATTCAAATCTACAAACTTTACATTTGTTATAGCAATAAGTGCTGTACCTCCATCTGTATCCCCCACAAAGGAATTCGCAGGAAAAACATTACCATCAGAATCTACAACATCAGTTAGCCTTCTATCTCCAAATGTAGCAGTTAAACTTGAATCATTGTCTCTATATATCCATTCACCAGGATCATAAGTTGCTGGAAGAGTCGAGCTTACATTTTCAGCATGCATTTCATTTGAATTAAAAGCTACAAGTGTTTTTCCTAAATCCACATCACAAGTAGGACACATTGCACCAACAATAGAGCCTGCTGCATAAGTTATTGTTCCGATTTTTACAAGTGTGAGCCTTATATCACCCACCGATACAGCACCATTATTGTCCATATCTCTATAGACCCACTCACCTGCATCATACTTTCCATTTATTTCCACATTTTCGGTATGTTTCTCATTAAATGCAAAATTGATTAGTGAAATACCAGCATCAGGAGAACTATCCACAGTTGTATTTCTGGGATAGCCGGCAAAGAAATCGACATTTTTCTCTGCCATTGGAATGGGATTTCCATAACCATCTAAAACTGTAACAGTGTATTGGAAATCTGTACATGGTGCAATCCATAAAACTTGAGGTGAAACTATTACTTGTGGTTTCCCATTATTAACACTGGGGTTAGTCATAAATACAACAACGGTTGAGGTATTATTTCTTGTAATAGCTTTAATTGTTAAGCTTGCTGAAGCAGTAAATGTCTGCGGAGGCGTTGAATCTGCCCATGTAGGTGAAGTATAGAATCCATTATTATCAATTACACCTCCACCAAGAGGCACTGACCAGAGCCAATTGAAAGGAGATGAGATTCTAAAATCTCCTGAATCAAGTACTCTGTTGTCGGCAAAATCTATATAATAGGCAAGAGGCTCATCACTATCCCACACTCCATTTAGATTGTAATCGTAGAATCTATATTTAAATGGATATAAGTAATAATCATCCCATTCTATATCTTTTAGCTCAAGAGATGGATAGACTGTTGCATCAAGATCTCCTGCTGAAACTTTTGTTCCTGCCATATAATGAGCAAATCTCCCATCATGTGTCCACACATTTACCGCGGTCATTCTTATATCGCAACTGGATACATGGTGAGAGTTGTCCATATCCAGATAAAGTAAATCACAGGAATCGAAAGTTCCGTTAAGATTTGAGTCATAGAATCTAAGAGATGGTGTTGAAAGTCTATTGTCACCCACACTGACATCATTACTGGTATCATTATCTCTATATATTCTCTCACCGGGAGTATAAGACCCGGAGGAGTCTGAATCAACATACTTTACAGGTGTACCAGTGAGATTACTTAGCGTATAACCTTTATCAACATCCAATTCACCAACCTGACATACACTTCCAGCAAGATAGGATGAGCTTCCAATAATTACTGTTGACAGTCTTGTATCTCCCGCATTAACTGTATTATCTGCACTCAGATAAATCCATTCTCCTGGTGTATAAAGTCCATCTCCATTGGCATCATACCATTTCTCATTTGCTGAAAATCCAGTAAGTCCATCGCCTACGTCCTCTTCCTCTCTTACAAAACTATTGTATATATATGTATATGTACCAGAAGTAACTATAGTTAATCTCTGGTCTCCAACAGTAACACTACCCGAAGCATCTAAATCTTTATAAATATTTTCACCTGCAGTATACGCACCATCTACTGCTACACTCTCATCATGTAATTCATCTGTCAGGAAATTCACAAGAAGTGTCCCTTCATCGAGGTCACCAGCAGCAACTATTGAGTTTGCAGCATAAGTAGTTCCACCAATAGTTACAGAAGTAAGTCTTACATCTCCCGCATCAACCTGATTTGCTACTGTTCCTCCTGCCTCATCGTATATCCATTCTCCATAATCATAATTCCCGTTAGAATTTATATTCTCTGCATGCCTCTCTGTAGCTAAAAACGATATTAATCCAGTCGTTAAATCTGCATCTTCTCTTACAATAGACATATTAGGAAACAGATAAGGGGCATAGAGTGGATTTCCAATATCAACATCACCCTCCTTAACAGCACTTCCTGGAGTATAGCTTCCACCACAGGAGGATGCAGTAATCCTTATATCTCCAACTGAAATTGTAAAGGAATTATCTGAATCTAAGTATAGGCAATCATAACAGTCATAGTGCCCATTTGCATTTGAATCACAGTAACGGAAATGAGCAGCGTCATTGGCGTCTACACGTATTCCACAGTCAGAATCACCGTTTGTAACATAGGTTCCAAAAGGATTAATAAATCCTTCATAGAGAGTGTTATTATAGATATCTTTTGGATAAGCTCTAAGAATTGTATGATTCCCAAAACCTGCAACATAATCGGTGGATGGGAATTTATTTGACTCAACAAAAGCTGGATCAGGAGATATCTCTAAATGATCAAAGACAGTTGGATATATAAAGAAGGAAGGAGATGTAGTATCTAAAGTTTCCTGTGATGTATGAAATTTCAGGGAATAGTAACCTGATGTCTTTGGATTTTTAATTCCTGCAGAAGGTAGAAAAGTAAGGGTGTGATGATCCACCGAACCACCGCTTCCAAAAAGATTTATGGATGTTATTACAGCAATTTTCCTGTTCAATAAATCAACCTGTACATCTACTATGTTGTTACTTCCATCAATTAATACTGCTGTTGTGGGAATTGCAGAGGGAAGCGTAAACTCCTTGTTAATATCACCACCAGCATCTATGGGAAATGTAACAACTAAATTATCAGAGTTTGCCGAAACTGGAAGATCGAGATCAAAAACAATGTCAATTCGTGGAACCTCCCCCACAATTGCAGGCGTTATTATAACATTCAACACAGATGCCGCACTTGTAGCTCCAAAACTTATGGGGATTCTTGGAAGGAATGTAAACACCAGCATTAACGCCATTAAAATACTTAAAAATTTCCTCATACCTTCCACTCCTTTCTTTTTTTCTCTTCTCATTATTCTTCTCCTTTACCACCTCTTTTAAAATTTTATTTATTTTATTATATATTAGACTTCCTTCTCCTCCAAGTTAATATTATAATCTCTTATCTTATTAAACAAAGATTTTCTTGAGATACCAAGAAGCTTAGCCGCTTTGGTCTTGTTTCCTCCTGTTTTCTTTAAAGCCTTAACTATCATTTCCTTCTCCAAACGAGCAATAGCTTCTATCAAAGGAACAACATCCCCTTTCTCTTCTACATCATTTGATTCCACCATTTCAGATTTGTTCCTCTTTATGCCCTTTGGAAGATGCTCTGGGAGTATAACTGATCCCTGAGTCACAACAATAGCGTGAGCAATGCTGTTTTCAAGCTCCCTTATGTTTCCAGGCCAGTTGTAATCCATAAAAATTTCCATAACCTCAGGTGATACCCCGGTTACAACCTTTCCATACTTATGTGAGTACTTATAAATAAAATACTCCACTAAATCTGGTATATCCTCTTTCCTTTCTCTAAGGGGTGGAAGGTGAATCGTAAAAACGTTTAGCCTGTAGTATAGATCCTCTCTAAATTTTTTCTCTTCCACAAGTTTTAGAAGATTTTGATTTGTGGCAGCAATTACTCTTGCATTTGTAAAAATCGTCTCCTTCCCCCCAACCCTCTCAAAAGTCTTCTCCTGAAGGACCCGGAGTATTTTTGCTTGAAGAGAGAGTGACATGTCTCCAATTTCATCCAGAAAGATAGTTCCATCTTTTGCCTGTTCAAATTTACCAATCCTCCGCTCCTTGGCATCAGTAAATGCTCCCTTCTCATGCCCAAAAAGCTCGGATTCAAGAAGTCCCTCTGGTATAGCGGCACAATTAACAGTAACGAAAGGCTTATTTCTCCTCCCTGAATTCATATATATACTTCTTGCAACTAACTCTTTTCCTGTGCCACTTTCACCAAGAATAAGAACAGTAACATCACTGGATGCTGCTCTTCCTATCTGCTTGTAAATATCCTGCATTTTTTGGCTCTTCCCTATAAGCCCTTGTGTGATAAACTCGTCCTCACCGAACTGCGTTGTTTTTGCCTTCTCTGAAAGTTTCTTGAGCTGAATTGCCTTTTCAAGAGTAACCTTTATCTCCTCAAGATCAAGGGGTTTTGTGACATAGTCGTATGCACCTTCCTTCATAGCCTGAATTGCTGTATTGGATGAACCATAGGCAGTCATCATAATAACCGGAAGATCTTTATCGAGTTCCTTTATCTTTAAGAAAGCCTCCATACCATCCATTACCGGCATTTTTATATCCATAAGAACAACATCTGGATAAATTTCCTGAACTTTCTTTAAGGCTTCCTTGCCATTCTTTGCTTTAAATACAAAGTAATCGTCCTTCAATGCTTCATTGAGAAAGTTTAAGATGTTCTCTTCATCATCAACTACAAGAACGCTGAATTTATTAACTTTTTTATTCATATCCAAATTATACCACTATTTAATAGGAATGTAGACAAAAAACGTTGTCCCATCCTTGTTTGAATTAAACCATATTTTACCATCATGCATCTCCACTATCTTTTGAGATATTGGAAGACCCAGTCCTGTTCCCTTTTCCTTCGTGGTAAAAAATGGCATAAATATCTTCTCCCTATCCTCCTCCTTTATACCAAAACCAAAATCCTTAACCTCTATAAGTATACCATTCTGTGCTCTCTTTGTTCTTATAATTATTTTACTGTTAAATTCTGAAGCATCTATAGCATTAAGGATAAGGTTTATAAATACCTGTTCCATCTGCTTCGGGTCAAAGGAGAATCTGGGATCATACTCAAAATCTATCTCAACTTTTATGTCTTTCTCCTTTAACTTTTCATTAAGCAAAGATAGTGAATCTTTTATAGCTTTTGAGATGTTTGTCATAATTTTGTTTGGAGGAGATGGCCTTCCATACATAAGGAGATCTCTTAAAATATTCTCCAGCCTTCTAACCTCTGAAAGTATCGTTTTTATATACCTTTCTTCGTCTCCACCCTTTCCTTCGAGTTTCTTCTCAAGAATTTGAGCAAAACCTTTTATAGATGTCAAAGGATTTCTAATTTCATGGGCAACACCTGTGGTAAACATTCCAAGAGTTTTCAAGGCCTCGGTTCTACGCTTTTCCTCCAGCAATTTTACTTCCTCAGTTACATCCTCTACACTTATTAATAAATCATCTCCATTAAATGGGGTAGAAAATATATGAAATATTTTCTCATTACCCCCAACTTTAATCTTCTTTTCTCTGAATCTTCCACCACCCTTTACAGACTCTACAATCTCTTTTAAATGAGGGAAAAGAGTATAGTCCTTTCCTATAACATCTTTCTTCCTCACTCCAAGAAGTTCCTCACAGGCTCTGTTAAATTCCTTAACTGTTCCATCCCTGGAAACAATAAGAACACCGGAAGCTATGGTCTCAAGGATTTTTTCAGAGTTACTTCTTGATACAAGAAGAGATGTGGACAAATCATTTATTGCCCTACTTATTTCTCCTATCTCTCCACTCATTACAGGAAGTTTATAGGATAGATCAGATTTTAGATTTTCAAGGCCAGTCTTTATGATGGTAACCTTTTTTACAAACATTAAAGATATATAGATTGCTAAAATTCCTGATATAAGTAGAACCACAAGTATAATATTTCTCTCTTTGGCTTTTAAAGATTCTATCTCAGAAAGCACAAGATCTTTTGGCTCCTCAACCCACACAAATCCTGCTTTCTCACCATTCTCATATATAGGGAAAACAACTCTTATCTTTTCACTATCTTTTGACTTTGATTCTTGAACAGCAAGAGGTCTATTGAAATCATCTCCATATATAAAAAAACCAACACCTATTTCTTCATTCTCTTCATGAATGGGTTTTGTATAATCAAAGAGTGCTGTCTCAAGTTGTGTCTTTTTAACTACATTTAGATCTGTATTAAGCAAATCTGCCTGGACTTTTAGCTTTTCACTTACTCTATTATAAGAGGAAACAAGTTGCCTTCCTATTGTAGAGAGCTTCTCCTCCTCTGCTTTCCAGAATTTAGTCTCTGTCTCTTTGATGAGAAGAGAACCAAGAGAAAGCGTGGTTATTATTACGACCACGAGAAAAGTTACAGCTACTTGAAACCTTAAAGAAGTAAAAAATTTCATTACTTTTCGAAAATCCTCTTTAGCTTTATCCAGTCCTCTGTTACCACCTTTGTTTTACCAACAGCTTCCTTCAGTGGAACAGATGTAATTTCTCCATTCTTCATGGTAGCCATTCTACCAAACTCTCCATCCTTAACCATCTCAACAGCTTTAACACCAAGTCTCATGGTAAGTATTCTATCAAAAAGAGTAGGAGATCCACCTCGCTGAATATGACCAATCTGAACAGATCTCGTCTGAATTCCGGTTTTCTCCTTTATAACCTTAGCAATGTAACTTCCGACTCCCCTTTCCTGCAGCAATTTATGTCCAAAAGCATCTACTTCGTGGGACTCATCTTCCCCTATCTCAACTCCCTCAGATACGCAAACAACAGCATAATTTTTTCTCTCAAACGCTTTCTTTACCTTCTCAATTAGTTCATCTTCATTATATTTTTCTTCTGGAAGAAGGGTGTAATCTGCTGCTCCAGCAAGTCCCGTGAATAGAGCAACCCAACCTGCATGCCTCCCCATTACTTCAAGGACTATTATCCTTTTCATTGCCTTCGCAGTATCTCTAAGTCTCTCAATAGCGTCCATGGATACTGTAGCAGAGGAATCAAATCCAAAAGTATAATCTGTTTCTGAAATATCATTATCCATTGTTTTGGGGACACCAACAGTTTTTATACCATGCTCTTCATACAGGCGGGATGCAACACCAAGAGTATCGTCTCCTCCTATTGCAATAAGGGCTTCTATGTTTTCCTTTCTTAAGGTTTCTTTTATTTTCTCAACTCCATTTTCCACTTTAAAGGGATTGGTTCTTGAGGAATAAAGAATTGTACCTCCAAGAGGCATAATATCGTCAACCACCTCCCTTGAAAGAAGGACTCCATCATCATCTATAACCCCTTTCCAACCGTTTAAAAAACCAAAAACACTGTATCCAAAGTCAAGACTTTTCATAAAAATTGCTCTTATGGTGGAGTTCAAACCAGGGCAATCTCCACCACCAGTTAAAATACCTATTCTCATGACACTCCTCCTTTAAGCAAAAATCTCCTCTTTATACCAGAAATTCTCCTCTCCTATAAGTTTTTTAAGTTCAGTTATTACTTTAGGAGTTACTTTTATAAAATGTTCTCTTTCAAGCTCCATCTCAAGCCTTTTTCCATTTAACACAAGATACATTGTTACAGGATCATTTCCTTTATGTCTTTCAAAGAATTCATGGAGAGACCTAAGAAATTCATCATTAATATTTTTCCTTTTCAGCTTAAGGTATAGATGGAATCCTCTTTTTTCTACATCTTTCAACTTCTCCTCCAGTTCTCTTTTCGTGAGGAATTCCAAAACCTTTAAAACCCTTACTGAAACTCTATCGTTTTCAATTCTATACTCTCCCTCAATTCTTATGATACCTTCTTTCCTCAGGTGGTTCTCCACCTCTGAAGCAACAGGGTTAAATGCCACTATGGAGATTTTACCACTTTCGTCCTCCAAGACAAATTTTAAAACTACATCTCCCCTCTTTGTTTTATAGTGTCTAAAACTGGTTATAGCACCGAGCAATTTAACATTGCTTCCACTTTCTATCTCTGATAGACTTGATATTTTTATTTCATTCTTCCTCATCCTCTCTATATAGTTTTTAAGAGGATGTCCTGAAAAATAGAAACCAAAGGCTTCCTTTTCCCAATCAAAGATTTTTCCCTTTGAAACTTTCTTTTTCTTCACAGGTTCAGAAAAAAGCATGGGTTTTTTCTTTTCATTCCCTTTTAATTCTTCCAAAAGAAGCGCCCTATCAGGATTCAAGCTATCAAAGGCACCCGCCTTTATAAGAGATTCAATAACCTTTTTATTGATCTTCCCACTTTTACATCTTGTAAGAAAATCATAGAAGGATCTGTACTCCCCTTTTTCTCTCTCCTCAACAATTATCTTTGCAGCATTCTCTCCAACATTCTTAATGGCTGAAAA
>CAZNRO010000031.1:0-10951 GCA_964575745.1 uncultured Caldisericota bacterium
TCATAAGCCATCACATCAAGTTCATCTCTATACTTTCCCTTTGGTCTCATACAACCAAGATACAGTTTTGTAAGTCTCAGCTTTCTTCTTGCAGATTCAAAGACTTTATAAACCTCATCAACATCTGGAGGTTTTATGTTCTGGAATGCAGTTCCTTTTGTAGGAATAATTACGAGAAAAACTATAAGAGAGGGTTTTATCTCTGCAAGGACATCAACTATTTCAAACTCTCCTTTTATCTTTCCTTCATCAAGACCAACAATTATGTGAGGATAGGTTTTAAAGTTCCGCCTTAAAAGAAGATACTCCTTCTTAAAGTCCTTTCCTGTGTAGGGAAGATGATAAACCCTTTTTATTAAATCATCATCATAGATAAAATCAAAGGATGCAGCATCAACGAAAGGTTTTACCTTCTTAATTTCAGGAAGTGATAAAAATCCAGGATGAATAATTATTCTTTTGTTAAATCTTTTTATTTTCTTTAGAAGATTTATATTTTGAATAAGTGGTATTTTTCCCTCTGCGTTAAAACCACCAGATATAAGAACAGAAATATAATCACTCTCCTCAAGTTTTTTTATTGCATCTTCCTTTGGTGTCATTCCTTTAAGATAGACACCATTACAGTGAAGACAGTGTCTATCACAAAATTCTCCTGTAAGAGATACAGTTAAGGTCTTGTTGGGAAAGAAGAATTTGATTTTTTTCTCCTCTACCACTTAAGTTTCATCTCCTTTACAGCCTTTACCTCATCAGGTCTTGAAATCTCTGTGGTATGAGGAGACTCTTTTAAAATTTCAGGATTTTCCTTTGCCTCCTTTGAAATTTTTATCATGGCATCTATAAATTCATCAATAGTTTCCTTTGTTTCTGTTTCTGTGGGTTCAATCATCAACGCTTCCTCAACTATGTGCGGGAAATACACAGTTGGTGGGTGAAATCCATAATCCATTAGTCTTTTGGCAATATCAAATGTTTTTACGCCATACTTTTTATATGGCTTTCCAGATAATACACACTCATGTTTGTACACTGTATCAACAAGGGGAGGATAATATTTTTTAAGTTTTTCTTTTATGTAGTTTGCGTTTAAAACTGCTGTCTCTGAAACTTCTCTTAAACCTTCTGTACCCATTAGTCTTATGTATATGTATGCCTTCAATAAAACGGTGAAATTACCATAGAAACTTCTCACTCTGCCAATAGATTTTTCTGGCTTTTTTAATGTGAATGTTTCATCCTCTTTTTCAACTACAGGGTAAGGAAGATAATCTTTTAGTGAGTTTTTAACTCCTACAGGTCCAGCACCGGGTCCTCCACCTCCATGTGGAGTTGAAAAGGTCTTATGGAGATTTAGGTGAACTATGTCAAATCCCATATCACCCGGTCTCACTATACCAAGTAGGGCATTTAGATTTGCTCCGTCATAATAGAGGAGTGTACCCTTTTCTTTCAGAATACCGCTTATTTTTAGAATGTCTCTCTCAAAGAGTCCAAGAGTGTTTGGATTTGTAAGCATAAATGCAGCAGTTTTATCTGTAACAACTTTTTTTAGCTCTTCTGGATCAACTATTCCGTCCTTTGAAGGAATCTCAATCACTTTAAATCCCACCATTGCTGAAGAGGCTGGATTTGTGCCATGAGCAGAATCTGGCACTATAACTTCACTTCTTTCCTCTCCTTTATCCTTGAAGTACTCCCATATAATTCTCATTCCAGTGTACTCACCATGCGCACCTGCTGCAGGTTGGAGTGAAAAGGCATCCATCCCCGTTATCTCTTTAAGATACTCTGAAAGTTCCCACATTATTTTCAAGTTTCCCTGAACCATATCTTCAGGAAGTAGTGGATGCATGTATAGAAATTCTTCTCTTCTTGCTATCTCTTCGCTTATCTTTGGATTATATTTCATTGTGCAGGAACCTAAGGGATAGAATCCGCTATCAACTCCATAATTTCTGTGGGAAAGATTAAGTATGTGTCTTATCAGAGTGACCTCATTAATATCTGGAAGCTCTACTTCATCTCTCAGTAGATTTTTATCAAGCTCTATCTTGATGTCATATTTATTGAAATCTTCTATAAAGAATTTGTTGCTTCCCTTCTTTGATAATTCCTTTAAAAGTTTCATTCTAACCCTCCAGAATAGCACATATAAGAAGTTCCATGTCTTCAAGACTGTTCATCTCTGTTGCAGTAAAGAGAAAAGAGTTTTTATAACCTTTAAGGAGTATTCCACCATATATATCTACAAGGGAAAGTTTTCCCCTTAACTCATTTTCATCAAAGGGAAGATTTACGGCAAATTCATTGAAAAATGGTCCTGAAAAGGTAAGTTTAAATCCTTCGTCTTCAAATCTCTTTACAAGATAGTGTGCCTTTTTATAGTTTATCTCTGCTATTTTTTTAAGCCCATTTGGTCCCACTGTGGCAAGATACACAAGGGCAACAAGGGCTTTTAAAGCATGGTTTGAGCATATATTTGATGTAGCCTTTTCCCTCCTTATATCCTGTTCTCTCGGTCTCAATGTCATAACAAAACATCTCTTCCCGTTCCTGTCCACAGTTTCTCCAACAATTCTTCCAGGGATTTGTCTTACATACTCTTTCTTTGTCTGAAGTATTCCAAGGTACGGTCCCCCAAAGGAGAGAGGCATACCAAAAGATTGCCCTTCCATAGCAAGAATATCAACTCCAAAGTCAAAGGGAGGTTTGATTATTCCAAGGGATAACGCCTCAATTATGGATAGAATGAAGAGAGCACCGCTATTCTTTATAACTTCTCCCAATTTATATAAATCTTCAATAACTCCAAAATAGTTTGGAGACTGAACTACAACTGAGGAAACTTCTTCCTTTAGGATTGATTTTAACTTTTCTATATCTATTCTTCCTTCCTTTGTGAAACCTACCTCCACCACTTCTATATTTCTTGGTTTTAGGTATGTTTCAATTACCTCTCTGTATTGAGGATTTAAGTTTTTTGGGAGTACAACTTTTTCTTTTTTCTTTATTCTCTCTCCCATCAGTATTGCTTCAGCAAGAGCAGAAGCACCATCATACATAGATGCATTTGTTATATCTGCATGGGTTAAATCACTCATTACAGATTGAAATTCAAACATTGCCTGAAGAAGTCCTTGGCTTAGTTCTGGCTGGTATGGAGTGTAAGAAGTATATATCTCCCCTCTCTCCAGAAGATAGTTTATTGTGGCAGGAATAAAGTGAAAGTATGCACCTCCTCCAGCGAATATTCTTTCAGGGAAGTCGTTATCTTTAAAAGTTTTTTTAATAAGAGAATTTATTTCCTTTTCGCTAAGAGCAGGTGGTAAATTTAAGTTTCTCTTAAGAAGTATCTCTTCTGGAATGTCAGAAAAAAGAGAGGAGATGGATGAAATTCCCATCTCCTCAAGCATTTTTCTCTTATCTTCCTCTGTTAAAG
The DNA here is from genome assembly GCA_964575745.1 of uncultured Caldisericota bacterium. Lineage (GTDB taxonomy): Bacteria > Caldisericota > Caldisericia > B22-G15 > B22-G15 > B22-G15. The sequence continues at coordinate 3,443 of CAZNRO010000031.1, forward strand.
GAATGTACTTCATATTACTTTCTGTACTCGCTGTATCCCTTTGAGTCCATTAAATCGTTGAGATCCTCTTTGTTTTCCATTTTTATCTTGAAGAGCCAGCCCTTTCCATAAGGATCCTCATTGATTATAGATGGATTTTCTGATATCTCTTTGTTTGTTTCAACTATCTCTCCTGACACCGGAGCATGTATGTCCGCTGCTGTTTTTACAGATTCAATGGATATGACTGCCTCTTCTTTCTTTACTTTTTTACCCACCTCTGCCTCTTCCACATAGACTATATCTCCAAGCTGATCCTGAGCGTAATCGGTTATACCTACAGTAACTATCTCTCCTTCTACCTTCGCCCATTCATCAGTCTTTGCATAGTAAAGACCCTCAACAACTTTAGCCATCTTACTTTCCTCCTTTTTATTTCTTTGTTCTTGGTTTTATAAAAGGTTTCTTAATAACCTTCCCAGTAAGTTCCCTTCCCTTTCCTAAAATTCTTACTTCTTCTCCAATTTTACCATAAAGAAGATCAATGTAAGCTAACGCAAGAGATTTATTCAACACAAATGAGAAGTTCCCACTGGTTATAAAACCAATTTCTTTTTCGTCCTTAAAGATCTTATAACCATGTCTTGCAACACCACCACTAACCTCAAGCCCTCTCCATTTTCTTTTTACACCCTTTTCCTTAATTTCTTCAAGTGCACTTTTTCCAATAAAGTCTTCTTTTGAAAAATCCACAAGAAACTTTTGACCAGATTCTATTGGGTTTGTGGATTCATCAATATCGTTTCCATAAAGCCAATAGCACACTTCAAATCTTAGTGTATCTCTTGCACCAAGACCACAAGGAAGTATATTAAATTCCTTCCCCTTTTCAAGTATATCTATGAATATTCTCTCTCCAAGTGGTGCTTTCATATATACTTCAAATCCATCTTCTCCTGTATAGCCAGTTCTTGAAATGAGGAGTTTTTCTCCAAAGATTTCTATTTCATTGAATTTAAAGTAACCAATCTGAGAGAGGTTAAAATCTGTGAAGCTCTGGAGGAATTTTTCTGCCTGAGGACCCTGAATGGCAAACTCTACAATTTCGCTGGAAATATTTTTTACATTGAGTCCATCCCATAGATGTTCTTTAATCCAATTAAAATCCTTTTCTGTGTTTCCAGCATTAACGACGAGAAGAATTTTATCGTCTGAGAATGTATAGGAGAATAAATCGTCAAGAATCCCTCCTTTCTCATTACACATCACGGTATATTTAACATCTCCATATGAAGTGGAGCTGATGTTGTTAGTTAGAATGTAATCGGCAAAGAGTTTCGCTTCTTTTCCTTCTATCTCTATTTCTCCCATATGAGAAACATCAAAAATACCGACACTATTTCTTACTGATAGATGCTCATCTCTTATAGATTTGTAATAGAGGGGCATGAGGAATCCATAAAATTCAGTTAAATGCGCTCCAAGTTTTTTGTGTAATTCAATCAATGGGGTTGTCTTCATTTTTCCTTCCTTTAAAATAAAAAGCCCCAGAGTATTCTGGGGCTTTAAATATCACAACCTTACTCCCTCTTCATGGGTTATTCTCTCCAGCTTCAAAAGATTTTCCCAATCCTCATCAATCTTTTTCTGCATCTCTTTAATTACATGTTTATTCTCTGGTTTAAATAGATGTTTAAACCTTGTCTGAAGTTTTAAGAACTCCTCAATAGGCTTTCTCTCTTTTGGCTTGTAGTTTATTGTAAGTACGCCATTTTCAATTTCATATAGGGGCCAGAAATTTGTCTCTGTGGCAAGTTTCGCCATCTTTATGGTTAGATTCTCCGGGAAAGCCCAGTTGGTGGTACATGGCATCAATACATTTATGAACTTTGGACCTTCTATGGATAGAGCTTTCTCTGCCTTATTGTATAGATCAACAACTTTCCATATGGAAGCCTGAGCCACATACGGTATGTTGTGTGCTGCTGCAATTTTCACAAGATCTTTTCTCCACTCCTTCTTTCCAAAGGATACTTTACCAGATGGAGCAGTTGTTGTGGATGCTCCAAATGGAGTAGCGCCGCTCCTCTGATGGCCTGTGTTCATATATCCTTCATTGTCATAGCACACATAGAGAAAATTGTGTCTTCTTTCAAGAGCTCCAGAGAGAGCCTGAAGGCCTATATCATAGGTTCCTCCATCTCCTCCAAAGGCAATTATGTTAATTTTGTCTTTAACAACACCCTTTTTCTTGAGTGCTCTATAGGCAGCTTCAACTCCAGATGCAGCAGATGCTGCGTTAAGAAAAGTGACATGAAGCCATGGAACATTCCATGCAGTGTATGGATATATTGTTGTGACAACTTCAAGACACCCTGTAGCATTTACAACAACAACAGGATCTTTTGAAGCTGAAAGAATTGTTCTAACTATGGTGTTTATCCCACATCCGGCACACATCCTGTGTCCCGGAACAAGCTTCAAGCCCTGTTCAGCTTGAATTTTAGCCAATTCTCTTACATTCATTTTTTCCTCCTTACTCTCTAAGTCCTATACACTTTTCTTCACTTGAAACTTTACCTTCAAGGAGTTCGTTGAAGACTTCCTTTATCTCTTGTTTGAAGATATCTCTTCCACCAAGACCGTATACGTAGCTTTGAACAGGAATTCTCTTATCAAGATCGTAAAGTGCATTTCTTATCTCTGCATAAAGTGGAGCGTATGCTCCAAAGGAGTAGGATCTATCAAGTACTCCAATAATCTTAAGGTGCTTTAAAGCATCTCTTATCTCTTCATATGGGAAGGGTCTAAATAGTTTTGGTTTCAACAATCCTACCTTTTTACCCTCTTTTCTTAATTCATCCACTGCATCCTTTGCAGTTCCTGCAGCAGAGGATAGAACCACTATCCCTACTTCAGCATCATCAAGTCTATACTTTTCAAAGTATCCATACTCTTTACCTGTAATTTCTGATAGTTCTTTTCCTATCTCTATATACAGCTTTTTAGCCTTCTTCATAGCTTCCTGTTCCTGTCTCTTTGTCTCAAAGTAGTAATCAGTTAGTTCAAGAGGACCCATTGTCCATGGCTCCTTATAATTTAACAGAGAAAATTTTGGTTTTCTTTCACCGACGAATTTGTGCATAACCTCATCTTCATATACCTCTACAACCTCAACTCCGTGACTTATGATAAATCCATCAAGCATAATCATTGCTGGAAGCAGAACATCTGGATGTTCTGCGAGTCTTACTGCAAGAAACATATTTTCATATGCTTCCTGTGCATTCTCAGAGTAAATCTGAATCCACCCAAGATCTCTTACCGCCATGGAGTCAGAGTGATCGCAGTGTATGTTTATTGGAGCAGATAATGCTCTATTCGCTATCGCCATAACAACTGGCAGTCTTAATCCAGATGTTGCAGGTAGAACTTCCACCATAAGTGCAAGTCCCTGTGATGCTGTAGCAGACATTGCTCTTGCCCCTGACGCCTCTGCGCCTGTTACCACAGATATGGCAGAATGTTCTGACTCTGGTGTTACCATCACAGTATCCACAACACCGTCGGCAACAAACTTTGCAAATGTATGAACTATTGGAGATTGAGGTGTAATAGGATATGCTGCAACGACATCTGGTTTTATCTGTCTCATTGCCTCAGCAATAGCTTCATTTCCAGTTAATGGTTTTTTTGTGCTTTTTACTTTTGTCGCACTCATTTTAATCCTCCCATGTTTCCCTTACCATTTTAATTGCATCTGTAGGACACTCCTCAGCACATATTCCACACCCTTTGCAGTATTCAAAATCAGTTTCAAGTCTAACCGGGCCTTTATAGATTCGATCTCTAAAACCCTTAACTCCTTCTTCAGATATAACCACAGGAATCGCAGAATCTGGGCAGTAGTGGACACATATCATACAGTGAGTGCATAGATCTGGGTCAAAATCTGGTCTGAATGTCCTCCAACTCCCAGTTTTGTATTCCAGAGAAGTCTTGGCTGGCAGGTTTCCACCTATGGGTATTTCCTTCCATCCTTTGGGTTCGCTCCATTTTACCTTTTCACTCATGACCTCGCCTCCTTATAGGCTTCTCTTAGAGCCTTTATATTTGCCTCTGTTTTTTCCTTACTCAGCTTCTTTTCGAAGATCTCCTTTATAGCAAGTTCAATAGATTCCAGTTTGACAAAGGGATAAGCTTTAACAAGAACTCCAAGGGATGGAACATTTGGAGCATCTCTACCTACATTGTTTATGCTTATTCCACTTGCATCCACTGTAAAGATCTTTCCCTTAAACTTTGTTATCCTTCTTACCTCTTCTGGACTTTTTACAGTATTTACTATAAGTACTCCTTCATCAGATAAACCTTTAGTCACAGGAATGGTATATAGAAATGTGTCATCAAGAACGATTACAACATCTGGATTAACTATAGGCTCATGAGATCTTATTTCTTTCTCAGAGATTCTTGTATAGGCAACTGTTGGAGCGCCTCTTCTCTCTGAGCCATACTCAGGAAAGGCCTGAATTGTTTTACCCTCTTTAAAAGCGGCAAGTGCTAAGATCTGACCCCCTGATTTAGCACCCTGACCTGCTCTTCCATGAATTCTAACCTCAAACACCTCTTTCACTTTTCTTTCCTCCATTTATTTGATTTTAATTATTGCCAAAACCTTATTATATTATAGCACTTAAAAAATAAAGGAAAAGATTTGTGAAGAGAATCACAGTTATAATGATTGAAATGAGAACAACTATTTTTTATTATTAATTAGAAACTTGAAAAGGAGGTACAAATTTGATTGAAGATTTAATAAGAAGTATTGTGAAAAGAGATGATGTTGATTATCTGGAGATCAGGGTTGAAAAGGGAGAGAAGACAGGAATTGAGATAAAGGGAAGAAGTATAGAAACTTTAAAGAGAGGCAGATTCTTTGGAGGAAACGCAAGAGTTTTGATAGGTGGTGTATGGGGATTTGTATACTTTAATAGTCTTGACGAGATAAAAGAAAAGGTAGAAAGTGCCATATCTCAGGCAAAGACCCTGAAAGGTCTTGTAAAAGATAAAGCTGCCCTTGCACCTGTTGATGTGGTTGAAGTTAAGTTTAAGCCAAGAGTAATCAAACATCCTAAAGATGTTTCCCTTGAGGAGAAGGTAAAAACACTCATGGGATATAATGACATCTTCTTCTCAGCTGGAAAAGAGATAGTGGGAACATTTATAAGGTATCACGATACAGTTAAAAAAGTTTATTTTGCCAATTCTCAGGGGAGCTATGTTGAACAGGACGTTATAGATATAGGCTCAACAATGATGGTGATTGCAAGTAATGGAAAGGAAACACAGAGAAGTAAAGTTGGTTTTGGAAGTAGTAATGATATTTCTGTGATGTTTGGTCTTGAGGAGGAAATTAAAGAAAAGGCAAAACTTGCAATTGAGCTGTTGAATGCCAAGGAGATACAGGGAGGAAACTTCCCTGTTGTTATAGATCAGGAGCTCGGGGGAGTTTTCATACATGAAGCCTTTGGTCATCTAAGTGAAGGAGATAACATTTACGAAAATGAGAACTTAAAGAAGATTATGAAGATTGGAAAGGTTTTTGGTTCAGAAAGCTTAAATGTTTTTGATACAGGTGATATGGAGGGTAAGAGAGGTTTTGTCATGTATGATTCAGAGGGTGTGAAAACAAAAAAAGTTTACCTTATCAAGAATGGTGTGCTTTATGGAAGACTACATTCAAGGGAAACTGCAGGAAAGATGAATGAGGAAGCTACAGGTAACGGAAGGGCACTATCCTATAACTTCCCCCCTATACCGAGAATGAGAATTACATGTATAGAAAATGGAAAAGTTGATTTTTCTGACCTTATAAAAGATGTGAAGTTTGGAGTTTATGCAAAGGGAGCTTTTGGTGGGCAAACCAATGGAGAACTATTTACATTTGTACCTGAAGTTTCGTACATAATAAGAGATGGGAAGATTTCAGAAATGGTTAAAAACATCTCTCTTTCTGGAAATGTGTTTACAACTCTCAAAAATATCGTAGGTATAGGCAATGATTTTGAGATACACGACTCTGGTGGTGGATGTGGAAAAGGAAATCAGTATCCACTCCCAGTGAGTCATGGTTCTCCACACATACTTATAAGTAATGCACTTGTTGGAGGTAAGGGATGAGAGAAAAATTTGTGAAGCTTATTGAACAAAGTGGAGCAAGCGGTGAACTTTCAATACTTAACATCGATAAGTTATCCCTCTCCTTTGAGAATGGTAAATTTAAAAATATTGAGGAAGGAAAAAATGGAGGTATTGCTGTAAGGGTTGTAAAGGATGGAAAACTCGGTTTTTCCTTTTCAACTAATACAGAAGATGTTGAATCAGTTGTAAACGAGAGTCTTACAGTTTCAAAATTCGGTGATAAGGTTGATTTTCAGTTTGTAGAAGGTGGAAGCATTGATAAAAAGAATTTTTATGATGAAAGAATAGAAAAGGAAGAGAGAAAGAAATTTATAGAAGAGGGAGAAAAGGTCATAGAGGAATTAAAGACTTTTAAGAAGGAGATAGAGCCTTTCTTCTATATGGAAAGAGATATTATAACCAAAGACATAATTACCACAAATGGTTTCCAAGGCAGGGTTAGAAAAACCGTAATTTTCTTTGCTCTTGGTGGCCAAATTGTGAGAGAAGGAGATTTCCTTGCCATTTACGATTCAAAGAGTTTCTCCAGTATGGATTTAGTCCATATAGATAGTAGTGTGGAGAGGGTTAAGGAACAGTTTATAAATGCCGAGAAAACCACAACTATAGAGACAGGGACCTATCCTGTTATATTCACACCTAAAGCTACCTCCCTGCTTCTTCTTCCTCTCTCCCTTGCTCTTAACGGAAGATATGTTGTTAAAGGTTTGTCCCTTTTAAAGGATAAGATTGGAGAAAAAATCTTTAGTGAAAGTTTTTCTGTTTATGACAAACCTCTTCTTGTGGGTGGTGCTGGCTCCATGGAGATAGACGATGAGGGCTCTATCACCAGAGAAAAGGTTCTTATAGATAAAGGTGTTGTAAGAAGTTTTCTTACAGATCTTGATAGTGGGAAGAAACTTTCCCTTGAGGGTGGAAATGCTTTAAAGAAAAAAGGACTAACAGGAGAGATAGATCTTGAGGCAATGCCTTCACCTTCATTTACCAATGCTGTGATTGAAGAAGGTAAAGAAGAATATATAAATCTTCTGAGAAGCATAAAGAGGGGGCTTATTATTGACTCCCTTATGGGAGTTATGATGGGTAATGTGCTTGGCGGTGAGGTAAATGGAAATATTGAGCTTGGATTTCTTGTTGAAAACGGAGAAATAGTGGGAAGAGTAAAGAATGCAACCCTCAAGTTGAATATCTTTAAGGATCTTACAGAGATTTATCCATCAAAGGAAAGAGAGTGGTATGGTTCAACACTCTCACCATACCTTCTAATTCCAAAGGTTTCCATCTCAGGTAAATAATTTTTTGGAGGAGGAAACTACTCCTCCTCCA
>CAZNRO010000032.1:0-10698 GCA_964575745.1 uncultured Caldisericota bacterium
CAATGCTTCCTGTAAGATTTGTTGCAGAGAATCTTGGATGTAAGGTTGACTGGGAACCTACTACAAGGACAGTTATAATTACTTATGAGAAGCCATAACTTCATTTATTAAATACCTTGATAAGGGGAAGAGTTTTCTTCCCCTTATTTTTCTTTTGTGGTTAATAGTAAAATGGTATAATTAAATACCAATCTTTGAAAGGAGTGTAATGTATGGATTCAATATTTGATAAAAAGGATTTACTTGTTATAGAGAATCTACATGTTGAAGTAGAAGGAAAAGAGGTCTTAAAAGGAGTTGATTTAACAATAAAGGAAGGGGAAACTGCTATCCTTTTTGGTCCAAATGGTTGTGGAAAAACAACTCTTCTTATGGCTATAATGGGTTTTAATGGATACAACATAACAGAGGGAAGAATAGTTTTCAAGGGTACAGAACTTAATGGACTTCCTCCATACGAAAGGGCAAGAATGGGAATAGGAGTAGCTTTTCAAAAGCCACCAAAGATAAAAGGAGTTAAGCTTAAAAGTATTCTTGAGATTGTTTCAAAAAACAAAGATTATGAAGATTTTATAGATATACTGAATCTCTCTGAACATGTAGATAGAGATGTTAACATGGGATTCTCTGGTGGAGAAATGAAAAGATCTGAAATTCTTCAGCTTCTTGCACAATCTCCTGATCTTGTTTTGCTTGATGAACCAGAATCTGGCGTTGATCTTGAGAATGTCAAAAAACTTGGAACTGTTATATCAATTCTACTTGAAAAACATAAATTGATAAGAGAGAGAAAAAGAGCAGGGCTAATAATTACACATACAGGTTATATTCTTGATTATGTTGAAGCGGATAAAGGGTACATAATGCTTGATGGAAGAGTAGTGTGTCAAGCAAATCCTCACGAAATTTTAAAAACAATTCAAAAAAGTGGATTTAAGGAGTGTGAGAAATGCAAGGGAATATAAACGAGATTCCTCTTACAGAGGAAGAAAAGAAAAAACTTCTTGAGGTTGGAGTTGATGTAACCGAAAAGGATAGGGCAGGTACATATATGCTTGTTGATAATCAGATAATTGAGGTGAAACTTCTTCAAAAGGGTGTAGAACTTTTGCCACTATCAATGGCTTTTGAAAAGTATGAATGGCTTAAAGACTACTACTGGAAAGCAGTCAATAAAGATAAGGATGAATATACAAGAAAGGTTTTTGATTCACCTCCTATGGGATACCTTATACGGTCTCTACCTGGTGCACATTCTAAAGTTCCGATCCAAGCATGTTTTTATCTAAAGAGTTCAAACTTTGAACAGATTGTTCACAATATAATAATTGCTGAGGAAAATTCTGAACTTCACATAATTAACGGTTGCATTGCTGCAAATTACACCACCCAGGGCTCTCATATTGCTGTAACTGAGATGTATGTAAAGAAAAATGCTTCAATAACATACACAATGATTCATGATTGGGCTCCAGAGGTTATTGTAAGACCAAGAACAGGTGTTTTTGTAGGAGAGAAAGGGAATTTTATTTCAAACTATGTATCTTTGAAAGTGGTCCATTCAACTCAGAGTGCACCAGTAGTTTATGCAGTGGGAAAGGAAGCAAAAGCTAAGTTATACTCCATCCTTTATGCTCCAGAGAAAACCAACCTTGATATAGGAGGCGATATATATCTTCAGGGCGAAGGAAGCAGCGGAGAGATAGTAAGCAGAGCTGTAAGCAACGGAGGAAATATCTATACAAAAGGAGCATTAATCGGTGAAGCAAAGAATATAAAGGCACATATGGAATGTAGTGGAATAATGCTAAAAGATGAAGGTTTTATACATACTATACCAGAACTTAAAACCAAATTTCAGGAAGTGGAAATGACACACGAGGCAGCTGTTGGAAAAATTGCAAAAGATGAGATTGAATATCTCATGGCAAGAGGAATATCAGAGGAAGACGCAATATCACTAATTTTAAGAGGATTCCTTGACGTTAAAATAGAAGGTCTTCCTGAACTATTACAAAGATCCATTGACATTGCAGTGGAAACCTCCATGAAAGGAATGTAGTTAATCAGAAGACTTATAAACTATTTTTGGGTTGGTTGCTTCAATTACTCTTACACTTTTAAATTTACTTTTAAGTTTATTTATAATTTCTGTTGATATCTTTTCTATTATGCTCCATGCAAGAGTTTTACAGAAAAAACACTTAGGTGTGTTTCCCTGAAAATCCATCCATACATCAATGCTACTCCTGTCCATGGTAAAACCATAAACAAGACCCAGAGAAACAATATCCATGCCTGTTTCAGGATCCTTTATCTTCTTTAGGATATCAACTACTTCTTTTTCCCTCTTAGTTAATTTATAATTTTCCATAGTTTCCTCATAGGTTAAAGAAAACTCTGAGTAGCCATCCAACAAGGAAAGACACAAAGGATACACTTAAACTTATACCAGCCATTTCAAAGAATCTCTTCTTAAAATCAAGTTCTTTAACTACTGAAACAAAGAAAGTGAATACAAGTACAACGAGAACTCCAATTAGTATAGTAAACAAAAGTGCAATAAGATAGTTCTTGAAAAGGACGTAAGGCAAAATTAGTAGGATAACGGTAATTATGTAACTTACACCTGTGTAGATAGATGCCTTAACTGGATTCTTCTCTCCACCTTCTGACTTCCTTGATAGAAACTCAGATGCTGCCATGGATAGAGAAGCGGCAAATCCTGTGATTAAACCTGCCATTCCAATTAGCCTTGTATTTCTTAAAGCAAGTGTCAAGCCTGCAAGCGTTCCAGTAAGCTCAACAAGAGCATCATTCAAACCAAGAACCATTGAACCCACATACTCAAGTTTTTCCTCGTCTATAAGATCTATGAGGAGTTTCTCGTGTTCTTCCTCCTCCTCTATGACTTTTTTAATCTCAGGAATTTTATTTGATATAAGTTTGTAGGCTTCTTGGGCTCCCTTTTCTCCCTTCTCCATAAGTTTTATAGCAAAGGTTAGACCAAATACTCTCTGAAGTATGGAGTACTTTAAAAGTTTAGCTTTATCTGGCTCTACATCCTCTCCAGTGTGTTTCTTTAGTATTTCATAGTGATTCCTTTCTTCCTTTGCAATACACTCAAGTACATTTTTATTCTCACCCTTTATCCTTCTGGAAAGAATCATGTAGAAATGATACTCTGTTATCTCTTCCCTCTGAAACTTAAGTAATTTCTTCTTTATATCCATACTTTAAGAAATCTCCTTGACCTCTTCTTCTCCCTTTTTAATCTCCTCAACAAGTTCCTTGTCAAACTCTTTAAGAAGAGTTAGAAATTCACCGACATGGGTTTTTTCTTCCCTTGCAATATCCATAAATACTTCTTTAATCTTTTCATCCTTTGAAAGAGAAGCAAGCTGCTCATAAAGATTTATAGCATCAAGCTCTGCTATTAAACCTATCCTTAAAATCTCCTTTTCAATTTCCCCTTCCTTTAATTTTGTAAAATCCACTGGAATTTTTGACATCATTTTAAACCTCCTTTTGTTGCGGAGCTCCACAATAGGAGCTCCATTTTTTTAAACTTAATATTCATCAAAACAACAGGCAAAAGTTACCTATCTTAAAACGCTGAATTTCATAAGAGTCCGATCTTTTTATGTGCTGAGAGAATTTTGTCTGCGAACTCATCTATTAATTTAAAATCTTCCTCGCCTGGATCTCCCTTTATAAGAAGCGGTTCAATTATCTCCACCTTTAGAGCAGGAATTAAGCCTTTCAGGGTATCAACAGTTTTTCCTCCCCAACCAAAGGAACCAATTATAGAGATAAATTTGGTTTTAGGTCTTAATACTCCTACAAGATATGTCGCATACACGACAGATGGATGAGGTCCTGCAAGAACAGTTGGAGTACCCACAACAACTGTTGCTGTATCTACAAGAGCCATAGCAAGTTCACCGATATCAGTTTTGCTTAGGTTAAAAGGCTTTACCTCAATGCCTCTTTTTATAAGAGCATCTACAAGATAATTAACCATCTTTAGCGTGCTACCGTGCATAGAAACATAGGGAATTAAAACCATGTTTTTAACTTCATCAGAAATCCATTCTTTATAGGCATTGATTATTAACTCTGGTTCATCGTAGATCAATCCATGACTTGGTGCAATAATATCTATCTTAAGATCCTTTATCTTCTCAAGATTCTTTTTTATCTGGTGCCTAAAGGGCATCATTATCTCAGCATAGTATCTCTTTGCATCTTCCAATACCTTTTCTTTATCTTTTACAAAAAGATCGCTGGAGGCATAGTGAGAGCCAAAAAAGTCACAGGTAAAAAGAATATTATCCAGGGTGAGATAGGTCACCATTGTCTCTGGCCAATGAACCCACGGTGTAAAGATAAATTTAAGCGTTCTTCCACCAAGAGAAAGAGTATCTCCATCATTAACCACGATAAATTTATCTTCTGGAATGTGAAGTAGATCCATTAAAAAACTTTTACACTTTTCGTTAGTCACAACCTTTGCCTCTGGATATAGGGATAATATATCTGGAATTGATCCAGAATGATCCTGTTCAGCATGATGTGCAATAATGTAATCAATCTTCTCAACCCCTAAACTTTTAAGATTTCCTATCAGCTCATCCTTTTTTACCGGATCCACTGTATCAAGAAGTGCAGTCTTTTCTTCTCCTTTAACTATGTATGCATTATATGTTGTTCCATCAGGAAGTGGTATAAGTTCATCAAAAAGTCTTCTATCCCAGTCAATTGCTCCTACAGAATAGATTCCATCTTTTAGTTTTCTTACAGCCATTTCCTACTCCTCATAAGGCTCAAATAAGCTCTTCTCTGCTCCACATACTGGGCATATCCAATCATCTGGAATATCCTCAAAGGAAGTTCCTGGTTTTATACCACCATCAGGATCTCCCTTTTCTGGATCGTATATATACCCGCACACTGTACACACATACTTCTTCATAGATTTCACCTCCTTCTTCACCTCTTCCTTTATATATGTTGGTGCAGTTTTTGGTGATTTACCACCTTTTATTTCATGATAGTAAGCATAGGTCATTGGTTCCCCTTCTTTAAATCTTTCACAATCAACCACATCTCCAACAAACATTGTGTGAGTGCCAACATCCATGTCCTTTAAAACCTTCACCTCAATAAAACCAAGAGAGTTTTCCTTTACGATGGGAGAACCAGTTTTTCCAATTTCATAAGGTATATTTTTAAATTTATCTATATCTCTTCCTGATTTAAATCCAAAATTACCTATAAACTTAAGAGGAGTTTCCTTGGAAAGAATAGATACTGCAAAAACTCTGCTTTTTTCTATAAATTCATGGGTTAAATTTTTCTTGTTTATCGTTATAGAAATTCTTGGAGGGTCTGAGGTCACTTGAAAAACTGTATTTGCAATCTGGCCATTAACTCTCTCTTCATCTTTAGATGTAACAAGATAGAGTCCATATGTTAATTTGTATAATGTCTTAAGGTCCATTTCTTCTCCTTAAAGTTTACTTCCCCATAATCCGTGAATATTGCAGTAAATCCTTACTGATACATTTTCCCTTTTTACCGGAAATTCTGCCTCTGGCTTTTCTTCTGGTTTTAGGAATTTCCTAAAACCTACTCCATCTGCATCAACTTCAATCCACTCAATGTAATGCTTTTCCTCCATTGGGTGCTCTACTGAACCAACTTTAACTTTGATTCCGTCTTTAGTTTTCTCAATTACTGGAACATGCTTTTCTTTACCCTGATCTTCCATCTTAAGTTCCATAAGTTTCATTGGTTGCCCGCAGCAAACCAGCTCTCCAGCACCTTCATGCACCACTTCCACCATATTTCCACACACTTCACACTTATAGACTTGAAGCCTTTCAGTCATAACTTACCTCCTAAAACTTCTTAAATATTTCCTTCTTCGCTCCACATACAGGACATTTACCTGGTGGCTCACCAATATGAGTGTAGCCACACACAGGGCATATATAAATATCTTCATCTTCTATGTCTTTTCCATTCTCAACCAATTCCTTTGCCTTTTTATATAACTCCGTATGAATTTTTTCTGCCTCAAGAGCAAAGTAGGTTGATCTTTCTGCACCTTTCTCTCCCTGAAGCTTTGCTACACTATTATAAACTGGATACATTTCCTCAACCTCAAAAGTCTCCCCATCAATTCCTGCCTTAAGGTTATCCTTTGTATCTTTAACAATCCCAAGATTTCTTGCATGATTTTTTGCATGAACAAACTCAGCATATGAAATTGCCTTAAATAACCTTGAAATATTCTTAAAACCTTCCTCTTCGGCAATCTCACTAAAAATTAAATACTTCATGTGAGCCATTGACTCTCCGCCAAAGGCATCCAAAAGAAATTTCTCAGTCATTTTTTTCATAAAAAAGCTCCCTACATGAACTAATTATAAAAATAGAGGAGAAATTTTCTCCTCTATCAACCAACCTACTTTAATTCCTTATAACATAACCACCAATCATAACACTTAATCTCTCCTTTCTTCTCCTGCTCTTTTCTCTTTTTGATGAGATCAACAGTGCCTGCTGGAGGAACTATCACTTTGTCTTTAATTAACTCGTTCTCTGGCCACTTATGTGGCATAGCAACGCCATTTGCATCACTTATCTGGAGTGCTTTAAGTGCTCTCAATATCTCATCCCAATCTCTACCAACCTCTGCTGGATAGTAAACTATTGCCCTTATAGTTCCTTTGGGATCAACAATAAATACTGCTCTTGCAGTAATACTTGCGCCTTCTGGAATCATACCAAGAGCTTCTGCAACCATACCTCTATCATCTGCTATTATTGGGAATTCAATTTCAACATCAAGATTATCCTTTATCCATTCAGCCCACTTTAAATGTGAGAAAACCTGATCAACACTTAAACCAATCACCTCTGCTCCCAGTTCTTTAAACTTTTTAAGCCTTATCTGCATACCATAAAACTCTGTGGTGCAAACTGGTGTAAAATCTGCTGGATGGCTAAATAAAACAAACCATTTACCTTTGAATTGATCTGGAAGTTTCATCTTTCCATGTGTTGTATTTACCTCAATCTCTGGAAATTTCTGTCCAATAACTACCATGCTTTACCTCCTTTTAATTTAAAATTAATTTAATTTTGTATTTATTACAATTTTATTATAACCCAAAATTTTATTTTGTCAAGGAGGTCTTTTTCTCTTCCTTTTTTAAACAATCCTTGCAGATTCCAATAATGTTTACCTGAGTCTCTATTATTTTGTTCCCATCAATAAACTTCTTATTAAAAAGAGCACAATCAAAGTCTATGTCAAAAATTCTTCCACACTTTATACATCTAAAATGTGCATGAGGCTTCTCACTCAAATCATACCTCGTTTCTCCTTCGTCTATTATCAACTGAGAGACTATCCCTTTCTCAACGAAAAGGGAAAGAGTATTATATATAGTTGTCCTTGAGAGTGTAGGAATCTCATTAACTAAATCTTTATATATGTCATCAGCTGTTGGGTGTGTCTTATTCATAAAGAGATACTCCAATATCTTTATCCTGTGAAAGGAAGGTCTAATTCCTCTCTTTGTCAAGTAATCATTTAACTCTTTTACATCCATTTTTTCTCCTTTACTTAAAAATTTCACCTGTCTCTTTGAACCAGAAAACAAGATCTAAATCTACAAGTGGAATGCCTATACCGTGGGAAAACTTCCTCATCTTATCCTCTATTTCCAGATACTTCTTTCTGGTAAGCCCATTTATCTTTTTTTTAATTATACCAAAGTTGTAAAGATTTCTCAATATATGTCTATCCAAAATTGAAAGATTATCTCCAAACCCTATATTCCTTAAAAAATGACTTGCCTCTTTATACCCCATACCTTTCACATTTTTTACAAGGAAGTCTCTTACTTTAAAAATATCTTTTTCCTCCTGAATTATCCTCTTTATTACAAACTCTCCATTTTTAAAAAACCTCTCTCTTGCTTCAAATATGTATCTTGCCTTATTATTCTTAAACCTTACCCCAACCAGTCTACTTCTTATATCATCAACTGAACCACAAAACAATAAATCATCCTTTAACAACTCAAGGACAGCTTTCCAGCATACTTTTGCCTTTGACTGAGGTGTAAGAAGACAGAAGGAAAATTCTGAGAATAATTCAAAATCATTTCCCCTTCTCCACACCTCTTTAAATTGATCTATTCTTTGTTCTATATCCCTTTTTATCTTATTATATATATCTTTTATCTCTTCAATTTCATTCATATTTTTATCTGATTTGTAGCAAGTTCATAAAGCAATCTAATCAAAACTTCTCCATCCTTTAATGAGACAACCTCCACTGTAGAGTGGGTATACCTTAAAGGAAAACAAAGAGGAATAGACTGATAACCCAATCCTTCAGTTTCAACGATAGCTGCATCTGTAGAGCCACCGGTTATACCAATCTGAAATTCTATATTTTTTGCATTCATAAACTCAGAAAAGAAACCAAAAAGCTTCTCATCCACAACCATTCTTCTGTCAACTTTTCTTATCACAGGTCCCTTTCCGACAACAACAGAATTCTTATAAGGCAGGCTAACTAAAGAAAAATCTGATGCCGATATTGAATCCACCGCAACAGTTAATAACGGATTTATTCGAGGAGCAACAACCGATGCTCCCCTCAGTCCAATTTCTTCTTCTGTTGTAAAGACAAAGATAAGTGTATTTAAGGGTTTAATCTTTTTAAACATCTCAAGTAAGTTTATAAGGATAAAACAGCCGAATCTATCGTCAAGTCCTCTTGACACAATAAGATCATTGTTGAGTTGAATGAAATCCTTCTTAAATACTATCGGTGTACCCTGATTTATACCCAGGGAGATAACTTCTTCCTTTGACTTTGCTCCGATATCTATCTGGAGTTTATACCAAGGAGTAAGCTTACCTTCCATCTCCTTCTCAACAGATAGATGGGGTGGAACTATTCCTATAACTCCATAGATTTCCTTATCTTCTGTGATAAGTCTTACAGCTCTTGAAACAAGCACTCTATCATCTATTCCTCCCAGCTTCTGAAACCCAATAAATCCTTTCTCATCAATGGATGAAACTACCATTCCCAATTCATCCATATGTGCCATAAATAGAATAGTATCCTTTCTTTCTCCCTTCTTTACAACAATTAAATTTCCAAGGGTATCTTCATAGACTTCATCAGGATTCATCTTTTTTACTTCATCTTTGATTACCTCTCTTATCTTTGTCTCAAAACCGCTAACCCCTGGTGTTTCAACGAGTTTTTTGAGTAAATCTAAATTCATACCTCACCTCACTTTATTCTTTTAATGTTACTTCATCAATCCAGTTAAAATAATCTTTATTTCCATCTATAACTGGAATTGCCACAATTTCAGGAACAGAGTAAGGGTGATTTTTCTTTATCACCTCTTCAATCTTTTTATAGAGCTCTTTCCTTGTTTTTATGACACATATATACTCTTTTGCTCTCTCTATCTTTTCCTCCCATATGTAGACTGACTCCTCTAATTCAGATATCTGAACACATGCAGCAAGTTTCTCTTTCAGAAGAAGCATGGACAACTTCTTTAAGGTATCCAGATCATCCATTGTGGTAACAACCTGAATGTAACTGTATCCCGAATTCATATACCCTCTACCTCCTTTCCACATAAAGGTATTTCACCTTTATAATATAACCATCCATCTTTATACTCAATAAGAATCGGCTTTACTTTTATACCCTCCTTTAATCCTTTATAAAAAACCTTTGCAAAATAGGGGTCATTCTCCTTATTGGGAAGAAAACAGGTCGAATCCGGTCTTAATACAAGGATAAGAAGGTAAGGTTGAAATCCCTCTCTCACAGCAGAAATCAAACTACTTATGTGCTTTGCCCCCCTTGATGTTGGAACATCTGGAAAAAGAGCAACTTTATTTTTTGAAAGTGTGCATCCTTTAACTTCTACAAGTAGCTTCTCTCTATTCTCCTTTTCAAGGAAAAAATCAATTCTACTCTCCTTAAATTTAAATTCTGGCTTTACATCCTTAATATCCCCAAAGATCTTTAGCATTTTTATTAAAACCTCTGATATCTTACGGTGATAGGCAGAGTTTACAGGAATAAGATACTCATTTACTTTACCTAAAAGCAGGTCCCAATGTGTTTTTCTTTTTTCTCCACTTGCTCTCTTTATAAAAACAGTATTGCCTTTGTAAAGTATTTCCTCAAGTCTTCCTGAATCATGTATGTGAACTTCCAACAATTTCCCCTCTACCCCCACAATACCAAGGAATCTATTTCTTCTCTCTATAAACTCTCCCATTTTATCCCATGAATATCTGATAATTTTCCTCATAAGGAAAAGTTTACAAAAAATAAAATCTATGTAAACATATAACAGTTGAAATAAAACAACTTCTCTGGTAATTTTAAATTAATGAATCCCGTTATAAAAGAACCTCAAGAAGACCTCGAAAGAGGGAGTATTAAGAAAATCAGGAATTGGCTTAAAGATTTAATAAATGTGCTTGACATTGTGCTTGCTATCCTTGCTCTTTTATTCTTCTTCATAGGACTAAAATATCTTCCTTACTACATAAGCGAAGCTCTTCATATTCCCGAACAAAACCTTGTTGCTCATGTAGAGGACATACTTTCGTATATAATACTTCTTG
>CAZNRO010000033.1:0-8657 GCA_964575745.1 uncultured Caldisericota bacterium
ATAAAAAGAGAAGACCCTTTTCATCCTTCTTATTAAGGATGAAACATTTGAACCAAAGATTCCACTGTAAAGGTGGGCTTCGTCGAAAACTACAAATGAGGTGCGGGATAAGAATAAATTCCATGATGTGTGATAGGGAAGAATAGAATAGTGTATCATCTCGGGATTTGTAAGAATTACCTGAGAAGTTCTTCTTAGAATCCTTCTTTTTGGTACAGGTGTGTCACCATCATAGATTCCAAATTTTACATTTTCTGAATACCTCTTCAGTTGTCTTTCCTGATCCCTTGTGAGAGCCTTTGTGGGATAGACATATATGGCTTTTTCTCCCTTCTCTAAAAACTCAATTATGGGAAGATGGAAGGAGAGAGTCTTACCAGATGCAGTTGGCGAGACTATGGTAACATTTTTTCTCTCCTTTATAGCCTGATAGACTCTTTTCTGATATGGATATAATCTTTCAATGCCAATGCTTAAGAGCTTCTCTCTGAGATTCTCCGGAAGAAAGGAGATATCAATCCACTTTCCATTGGCAAATGGATAAGTAACAACACTGGTTATGTTCTTTTTGTAAGACTTAGAAGATTTTAATATTTGAAGTAGTGGAAGAAAATCCTTTATTTGCCCTTCACCCACTTCCAGAGAATCAAATTAAACAAAGGAAGTACTATGGCTGATGCAGTCATCTGATAGAAATCATTTACAAATATCTTTGGAAATTTAAGATATGCCGGGAATAAAAATATTCCTAAATAGACTACTCCACTTACCCATATTGCCAGTACGCCACTTATAAAGAAGTGGACTCTCTTTGACCTTAAGAAGGCATAGACGAGCACAGACAGGAATATGGCAATGATGAAGCCAAGAAGGGATGCAATCAGGGGTATTGGTTTACCAAGAATCCCGAGGGTTAAATTTATTGGGTTTTCTGCATTCTGGAATATAAAGGAAAATATTATTACCACAAAAAAGAGGATAAAGATTAAGATTCTTCCTATAATTAAGGATAGAGAATAATTTCTTGCTGTATCGAGATCGAACAATTCGTACATTATAAGAATTGTAAGTAAGAGTAAAGAGAATAAATAGATGGGAGTGTATCTAAAGAACAATCTTCCAAGAAGCACAGCACTTCCACTCTGTGTTGAAAGCTGAAGTAAAGCCATTATACCGCCTGTATAAATATAGAAAAATGTAAGTGATATTCTTCTTCTAAACCTTAATGCAAGTAATGAAAAAAATTCGAAAATTAAACCAATCAATGCAGGTTGCCAAAGATCCGCAAATGGTCTCATTTAATCCTCCTTTAATTTTTTTTCGATAAATTTTAATTTATCGATAGAGAGATTTGAAATAATTCTTGTTTCCTTTAAAAGTTTTATAAAGCATTCAAGGGCTTCCTTCTCCTCCATTCCGAGTTCTTCTGCTATCTCTTTGAGATTCTTTTCTCCGTCAACTTTACCATAGAATCTACTACATTTATCTCTTCCTCCACCAAAACCAAGTATGGATAAGGCATCCCTAACAGGTTGGGGAGTTCTTCTCGGAATGATTGTAGATATATCAAGTTCTTCTCTTTCAGTTTTTATAAGCAATCCAAGAGATAGAAGTGCATAGATTGCCTTAACTGTTTTGAATTCTGAGAGGGGCGATTCTTTTATAGCCTCGCTTATTGGTCTCTTATCCCTGAAGAGATTCAGCACAATCCATTCATCAGATGAGAGTTTAAATTCCTTTGTTGGTGGGCGTGGGTTGGTTTCAAGAAGTGTTGATGTGGGCGGAATCTTTTTGTACAGTTCCTTTGTCTCATCACTTCTTCTTATGGCTTCAAGAAGAAGTGATTCCATGGAAATTTTTATATTTTCCTCTATGTCAAGTTCCTTTGCTTCAAAATTGAAGTTTCCGTCCTCAAGGGAGAGGATGGAGAATAATGCTTCCTCACCCTTTTTAGAGTTAAATTTTGCATCAACTATTTTCCCTTTAACGATGTATACTTCACCGTTGAAATTTTCCCCCCTCGATACTCCATAAATCTTTAGTATTCCACTCTTATTGCTAAAAGTTAAAAGATTTAAAACCTCTGTAAGAGGAAAATCTTTAATGTTACCTTCAATTCCCATCTCTCCTCCTGAAAGCAAACTTCATATATATCTTTAGCTACTATATTCCTCAACAATCTTTTCTATTTCTGGCTTGAAGTTTATAATGTTGGATAAAAATCTTACGAGGACAAAGGAAAGAAATAGAAGGGAGAATCCAAAAATTATTGGTGATAGATTTGGGTCTTTAATCCTTAGCATTGGCCCAAGTTTAATTCCAGCATATGCCCCTATGAGCATAAAAATTATTGGGAGTATGTATATGATAAAGGTGACTGATAGGTATTTTTTTGATGGCACATTTACTATAACAAGATCTCCCTCCTTCGCATTTATGAGGTTTTTTGCCTCAATCTTTCTCTCTCTCTGTGATGATAGAAGACAATGACCTTTTAAAGAGCAGGTCTCACAATATTTCCCTCCAACCTCTACAATAGAAAGAGCACCTTCAGTTTTTAGAACTTTTCCAACCTCTTTCATTCCTTTTTTCCTCTCAAACCCCGGGAGGGGGTGCGATTAGATGAGCTTGAACCTGCTCCATAGCAGGTGGGATTCGCCTCTATAACCTTCCGTCCCGGAAACAGTTATAGATTAAGAATCCCTTTTATCTCGGTGTTGGCCCAACCCATCCAGATCGACACAACCCTTCCCAGGGTCAACTTAATTTTATCAAACCCCCAGCTACTCTTCAAGGTTATCTCTATCCTCTACTATCTTTGATTCTTCGAGGAGTTTCTTTGCAGTTTCAAAGTCAAGTTCATTAACATATAGTTCTCTTGGACCAGTGCTTCCAAGATAGGGATTATCAAACATGTCTGACCTTTTTATTACTACCGGTATTCCCTGTTCCTCAAGGAATTTCTCTATTAATTCTGCTGTAAACAATGAATCCACTGTAACCAATTTTTTTAATTTCATATGTAATTTATCCCTATAAGTTTTTTCGCTTTCTCAATTGTTTCCTTTGCTACCTTTCTTGCCTTCTCTGTTCCAGAGTTTATTATATCCCACAAAAGTTTCTTGTTGTTCTCAAACTTTACCCTTCTATCTCTTAAGGGCTCAAGTTTTTTGTATATTCTATCAGCAAGTTCTCTTTTACACTGAACGCAGCCCCTCTTTCCTGATTCACACTCTTTTCTAATGGTATGGGTAGTTTCTGGAAATAGAATTTTATAGTATGAGAAGACAGAACATATATCAGGATGTCCGGGATCTCCTTTTCTTATTTTTTCCGGGTCTGTAACCATCTTTATTATCTTTGATTCTATCTCTTCTTTTTTATCACTTAAATTTATCTGGTTTCCAAGGGACTTACTCATCTTTCTTCCGTCGATTCCTTTTATCATGGGTGTTTCTGTTAAAAGTGGTTGTGGTTCAGGGAACAAATCTCCGTATAGATAGTTGAATCTTCTCGCTATTTCTCGTGTTAATTCAAGGTGAGGTAGCTGATCTTTGCCTACAGGTACAAGCTCACCTTTTACTATCAGTATGTCCGCAGCTTGAAGGACAGGATAGCCGAGAAGCCCATATCCTACATTTTCCTTTAAATTGAGATCTCTAACCATCTCCTTTACTGTTGGATTTCTCTCAAGCCATGGCATTGGAACTATCATTGAGAAGAGAAGGTGAAGCGTGGGAATTTCGGGTAAGCCAGATTGAATATACAAAACAGATTTTTCCGGATCAAGTCCAGCAGATAACCAATCCATAACCACCTCTTCAAGGTTTGATTTAATTTTCTCTGTGTGTTCATACTTTGTTGTTAAGGAATGGTAGTCAGCAATGAAGAAGTAACAGTCGTATTTTTCTTGAATGCTGACCCAATTTTTTAGGGCTCCAAGATAGTTTCCAAGGTGAAGTTTTCCAGTTGGTCTCATTCCAGATACTACTCTTTTCATTATTCCTCCCTTTTCCTAAGTTGTGGAAATAGAATAACTTCCCTTATGGAGTCTTTTCCAGTTACTATCATAACGAGTCTGTCGATTCCTATTCCAAGTCCCGCAGTAGGAGGCATACCATGCTCAAGTGCCTCTATGTAATCTGCATCAAAAAAGTGCGCCTCTTCATCTCCCCTTGCCTTTTCCTTAGCCTGTGCAAGAAATCTCTCCTTTTGATCAACAGGATCGTTTAGTTCTGAGAAGGCATTTGCTATCTCCATACCTCCCACGAAGACCTCAAATCTCTCAACCCAATCTGGTTCATCTTTTTTTCTCTTTGCAAGGGGAGACATCTCAACGGGGAAGTCATATATTATTGTGGGCTGGATGAGATTGCTCTCAACCTTTTCTTTAAATATCTCGTCAACGATGTTTTTAAAGTTTGGTTTTCTCGTTAACTCTATTCCTTCCTTCTTAAGATACGAAAGTGCAAAGTCAATGTCTTTAAATTTCTCTATATTTTCTCCTGTTGCTTTTTCAAACAGTTCTTTGTAGGTGAATCTCTTCCATGGAGGAGAAAAGTCTATCTTTTCTCCTTTAAATTCACATACATAATCTCCCTTTATTCTTTTTACAGTCTCTGATATTACCTTCTCTGTTAAATCCATCATATCTTTGTAGTCTGCATAAGCCCAGTATAGCTCAAGCATTGTGAACTCTGGATTGTGAACAGTTGATATCCCTTCATTTCTAAAGTTTCTGTTTATCTCAAATATCCTTTCAAATCCTCCAACTATGAGCCTTTTTAAGTAAAGCTCTGGTGCAATCCTTAAATACAGGTTCATGTCAAGGGCATTGTGGTATGTTGCAAATGGTTTTGCAGTTGCTCCTCCAGGGATTGGCTGAAGCATTGGAGTTTCAACCTCAATGAAATCAAAAGACTCAAGAATCTCTCTCATGGTCTTAATGAGCCTACTTCTTGTTATAAATATCTCTTTGACTTCCGGGTTTGCTATGAGATCAAGGTATCTCTTTCTATACCTTACCTCTACATCTTTTATTCCATGATACTTTTCAGGTAAAGGCCTAATAGATTTTGATAGTAGGATAAGTTTCTTCACATTTATCGTTATTTCACCTGTATGGGTTTTAAATACCTCTCCCTCAACTCCAATGAAATCCCCAGGGTCAACAAACTTTTTGAAGAATTTGTAGGTTTCCTCTCCTACATTATCAAACCTTATATATATTTGAAGTGTATCAGAGAAATCTCTTATGGTGGAGAAACTTGCTTTACCATGTAATCTCTTGGATATTACTCTACCTGCAACTCTTACACTTTTTCCCTCAAGAGAAGAATAGTTATCCTTTATCTCTTTTAGAGAATGGGTTCTTTCAAATTTTGTCTTATATGGGTCTTCACCCAGATTTCTTAATTCTTCAAGTTTTTTTAATCTGATTTCTCTCTCTTCCATTTTATTTCTCTATTGCAAGAATTCTTATAAGTATCTCTCCTTTGGGAATCCTCACTTTAACCACGTTTCCCGGCTTCTTTCCAAGCAATGCTTCTCCTATTGGGGACTTATTGGAGATCATTCCTTTTTCAGGATCTGCTTCTACACTACTAACAATCATGATGTCCTTTATCTCACGGGTCTTTCCCTTCAAATCCTTTATCTCAACTCTCACTTTGCTTCCCATTCCAACCTGTAATCTTGAAAGATTTTCTGTATCAATCACAACTGCTTTGGATAAAAGATCTTCCAGCTCAAGAATTCTCCCCTCCACAAAAGCCTGCTCTCTCTTTGCTTCTTCGTATTCAGGATTTTCTGCAAGCTCTCCAAAGGATTGAACTGCTGCACTTAATCTCTCACTAACCTCAGGTCTCTTTACATTTCTTAGAAACTCCAGCTCTTCTTCAAGTCTCTTTAATCCTTCCTTTGTTACATAAACTTTATCTCTTTTAGGTGTTATTACCTTATCCTTTTTTGTTTCCATTCTTCCTCCTTAAAGTTCTATTATATTGGGTTTTATGTTCAGTTTATCTATTAAATCATAGTAATCCTTCTCAGTCAACTCCTCAGGTTTCTTACCTGTATATGCACATATAACCGCTTCCATAACATTTGTACCAAAGGTTCTTCCGTCAAATTCCGGTGTAGTAGTTACAAGAAGTTTTACTCCCCTCTTTCTAAGAAACTCTCTATCATCAAGGGTAGTAGTGTTTGTAAACACAATTTTCCCTGTTAGATCTTCAGGCATATGCTTCTTTATGTACAAGAAATCTCCTGCAATTACATCTGCCCATTTGTAGTATTTTTCATATTTTGGTTCTACCTTTTCCTGAGATTCTCCTGTTGGATAAAGCCACTTATAGGGTAGTCTCCTTGCTATAGGCACTATTATAGATGCAAGAAGGAGAAAAGATGAATGTGTATAAATTGGAACTGGAATTCCTAAAGAAAACATCAAGTCACCAAATAAAACTTTACATCCTGCCTCTAAAAAACCCTCAGCCATTCCGTATCTACTCACTCCTGAAGCAACCAACACCTTTGTTCCATCTTTAATAAGCCCCTTCTCTTTTATGTAAAGAACTGCCTTTTTTTCTAAAGTATCCTTAAGCCATTGTCCATCACATATAGGAGTTTTTTTAACATCTTTTATCATATTTTCAACACTTTTAAGGGTTGTCCTTTTTTTACCCACACTTATGTATAGATCTGCCCCCCCAAGCCCAAGAGCGTCCACCTTACCGTCAAGCTCTTTAAAAAGACTTACAAATTTTTCAATATCTCCATCAGTCCCAATTCTCTCAATACTGAACTTCTCACCAAGTATTTCAACCTCAACTTTTTTATCTCTTTTTGAAGAACCAAGACTTATACTTACCACCCTCTTCATCCTTCACCTCTTATATCCATATTTTAAATTTCTCCACAAGGGAGATGAGTTCTTTTATAGATTTTACCCCATTTAAGATTTTATTCAACCTGTTTATGCCTGAATATCCCTTTAAATATTTTGGAACATGCAGTTTCATCTGGATAAGTGCATAATTCTCATTAAAATTCTCTAAAAGAAAACTTGCGTGCATTTTAATCATCTCTATTTTTTCACCGAGGGATATCTTTTCTGGTATTTTATGATTGTATAGATAATAAGTAATCTCTCTGAATATCCACGGATTTCCGATTGCTGCTCTTCCAACCATAACTCCATCACATCCAGTTTCTTTAATCATTCTTTCTGCATCAAGATAGTTTTTAATATCTCCACTTCCAATTACAGGAATTTTCACACTTTTCTTTAAAAGTCCTATCTCTTCCCACTCTGCTCTACCTGAAAATCCCATGTCCACTGTTCTTGGGTGAAGAGTTATCATACTTACTCCTTCCCCTTCAAGAAGTTTCCCTACCTCAATAAAATTTTTATCCCTTTTATTGGCACCTGACCTTATTTTGACACTCACAGGCACTGAAGCATTTTTTACGACACTTCTTATAATTCTTCTTAGTTTTTTTAAATCGGATAAAAGAGCACTTCCGCTACCACTTTCAAAAACCTTTCTTGATGGACATCCAAGATTTATATCTATTAAGTCAAAGAAATCAGAGGATATCTTTGCTGCCTTCCCCATTATTTCTTCATCGCTTCCAAATATCTGAACGGCAATTGGTTTTGTATCTCCAATAATTTTGAAATCTATTCCTTTACTTACTATCTTATATGAAGATACCATCCCTGTAAAAACTATTCCTGCTCCCATCTTACTGCACAAGTTTAAAAAAGCCGGGTCATTGAAGCGATGAAGTGGTGCTAAGAATATGTTAGATTTGGTTGTTAGGTTTCCTATCTTCATCTATTTCTATCATAAACGATCTTTAAACCCTTAAGGGTTAAGAATTTATCGTATAAAAATTCTCTTCTTATAAGTGGTGTCACAAGATGTGCCACACCACCGGTTACCACAATCTTTGTTTTTCCAAGTTTCTTTTCTATCTCCTCAGCAATTCTTTCTACCATACCTCCCCATCCATAAAGAATTCCTGATCTTATAGCATTAATTGTGTCTCTTCCAATAACTGATGGTGGGATTGAAAGCTCAACTTTTGGTAGTTTTGCGGTTCTCAAGAAAAGTCCTTCAAGGGATGTGAGAACACCTGGTGCAATTGCTCCACCGATGAAGACACCTTCTTTATTTATCACATCAAACGTGGTGGCAGTGCCAAAATCAACCACAATTGTTGATGTTTTTGTTTTGTTAAAGGCAGCTACACTTCCCACGACTCTATCCATTCCAATTTCTTTTGGATTCTCTATGCCAATCTTTATTCCTAAGTCAAGGTCAAGATTTATAAAGATGGGTTTTATATGAAAAGTCTTTTCAATGCATCTTTCAAATATAGGATCCAGAGGCGGCACAACAGAGGATATTATTACACCCTTTATATCTTCTGGCTTTAATTTCTCAAAAAATAAAAGGCTTAGAATATCAAGGGCATACTCATCAGATGTTCTTGCTGTTCTTGACGCAAGACGCCAGTTCTTTACGAGCTCATTGCCTTTAAAGACGCCAAGTAAAATGTTGGTGTTTCCTATGTCAATTGTAAGTACCATTTCATCCTCCTTTTCTTTTATTCAATGGAATTTTATCATAAAGATTCTCTTTTGATAT
>CAZNRO010000033.1:8757-10577 GCA_964575745.1 uncultured Caldisericota bacterium
GATTCTCTTTTGATATAATAGAAGCATGAAGAATAAAATTTTAGCTGTGATGCTAACAATAATACTTATAACCCCTCTCTATTCATGTGCTGGGGGAAAAGGTAAATTGGTTTCTGTGCCGTCCTTTGTTGGTATGAAGATAAGGGATGCTGAGAAACTTGCTGAGGAGAAGGGTTTACTTATAAAAGTCGTTGGTACAGAATTTTCCAAAGAATTTCCAATAGACTATATAGTTACACAAGAACCAAATCCCCATGTTCTTGTAAAAGAGGGTAGGATTATAAATGTTACCATAAGTAATGGACCTCCAAAGGTTGAGGTTCCAGATTTTACAGGAATGGATTTTGGGGATGCACAGGAATTAATTTATGAGAAGAGACTTGTGATTGGGAAAATTGAAGAAGTTTCTGATCCCAATGTGAAGGTTGGAATAATCCTTGAACAGGAACCATCTCCAAAGACACTTGTTGAGGAGGAAACTCCCATCAACCTTAAAATTTCAAAAGGTGTTCTTGGTCAGGTGCCATCAGTTATAGGTCTCTCCCTTGAAGAGGCAAAGAGCCAGGTTATAACAAGTGGATACACCATAGGAAAGGTTATGGAGAAGAGAAACCCTGCCTATCCGTCAGGAATTGTATGGAATCAGGATCCTGCACCTCTCACATACGCATCTTCTGGTTCGTCTGTTGATTTAGTGGTGAATCCATGAAGATAGCACCTTCAATACTTGCATCTAAATTTGTTAATTTAAAGAAAGACATTGAACTTCTGGAGAGATCTGGAGCTGACATTATACACCTTGATATAATGGACGGTCATTTTGTACCAAACATCTCCTTTGGATTTCCCATAGTAAAGGCTGTAAGGAGTTTAACATCTTTACCCCTTGATGCCCATCTTATGATCGAGAATCCAGAAAAATTTATAGATAGATTTATTGACTCAGGAGTTGATATGATATCTGTTCACATAGAAGGAAATTATCACATAAATAGGATTTTGAACACTATAAAGAAAAATGGAGTGAAGACAGGGATTGCTGTAAATCCCGGAACTCCCCTTAATTTCCTTGAAGAAGTTCTTAGTATTGTGGATTTTGTTCTTGTTATGAGCGTGAACCCTGGTTTTTCAGGACAGAAATTTATAGACTCATCTATTGAAAAAATTAGAAAGTTATGTAAAATTAGAGAAAAGGGAAATTTTAATTTTGAGATAGAGGTGGATGGCGGATTAAATTTTGAAATAGCAAAGGTTCTTAAAAAAATGGGAGTTGATATTCTTGTGTTTGGAAGTTTTATCTTTAAAGATATAGAAAAGGCATTAGATGAGTTGAGGAAAATAAAATGAGAGAAGAAAAGATTACTCTTACACTGCCCAGTGAACTCCTTGAGGCAGTAGAAAAAAAAGCAAAGAGAAAGAGAAAGAAAAGAGATGAGTTTCTAAAAGAAGTCATCGCCTTCTATATTGCCCTGGAGGACAGGAAGACACGCATCAAAAAAGAACTCATAAAGGGATACAAGGAGTCATCAGAGGCCAGTATGCTCTTATCCAGAGAATTTTTCGAAATTGAACAGGAAATCTTTAAGGACATATTCAAGTATCTCAAATGAGTAAAAAAAAAGCCAAATCAAGAGAGGGGACGTTTATTTAGTGGATCTTTCTCCTTCAAAAGGTTCTGAGCAGAGTGGAATAAGGCCCGTTCTTATAATACAAAACGATATAGGAAACAAATATTCGCCAACAGTGATAGTTGCAGCCATAACATCAAAGGAAGTTAAAGAGTTATATCCTATTGTTATAAAGGTAGAAAAAAACGAGGG
>CAZNRO010000034.1:0-10466 GCA_964575745.1 uncultured Caldisericota bacterium
TTTTAAATTTGAATTTATAGTAAATTTCCTTATAATTCATAAAAATGGAGAGAGTCTTAAAGTGCATAAGATGTGGAAAAGAATATTCTCTTTTAACTGGAAGATACACATGCCAGTGTGGTGGGCTTCTTGATGTTCACATAAGGAATGAAGAGGATCTTTCCTATCTAAAGGATGTGTGGGAGAAGAGGGTGGGGAGTAGAAAAAGTATTGATGAAAGCGGAGTCTGGAGATTCAGGGAGTTGGTGCTTGACCTTAACGAAGATGAGATAGTCACATTTCCTGAAGGGAAAACAAACCTATATGACATATCCGATGAGATAAAGGGAGTTAAAGGGGTATTCCTAAAACATGAAGGGGAGAATCCAACAGGCTCTTTCAAGGATAGAGGAATGACAGTAGGAGTAACTTTCGCAAAAAAACTGGGATATAGAATTGTGGCGTGCGCTTCCACTGGAAACACATCAGCATCAATGACTGCTTATGCAAAAAGAGGAGGAGTTATCCCGATAGTTTTCCTTCCAAAGGGAAAAATTGCACTTGGCAAACTCTCGCAGGCTCTTTCCTATGGAGCAAAGACAATTCAAATTGAAGGTGATTTTGATGATGCCATGAGAATCGTAAAGAAGATTTCTGAAAAGTATAAAATATACCTTTTGAATTCGTTAAATCCAATAAGACTTGAGGGGCAGAAGACGATTATAATTCACACACTTTTTCAATTAAACTGGGAGGTGCTTGACTGGATAATACTTCCTGGAGGAAATCTTGGGAATACATCAGCTTTTGGAAAAGCACTCATGGAGCTTAAAAAATTCAAAATAATAGATAAGATTCCAAGAATTGCTGTTATCCAGGCAAAGGGAGCAAATCCCTTCTACCTTTCATTTAAAAACAACTGGGATTTTAAACCGAAGAAAGCAGAAACAGTTGCAACGGCAATAAGGATTGGAAATCCAGTAAACTTTGAAAAGGCTAAACGAACCATAGATTTCACAAAAGGGCTTGTTGAAGAGGTGACTGACAGAGAAATTCTTATGGCAAAAGCAAGAATTGATTCTATGGGAATAGGATGCGAACCAGCATCAGCGGCTTCCCTTGCAGGTTTGATTAAAATGATAGAAAAGGGAATCGTTAAATCTTATGAAAGTGTTGTTTTAATTCTTACGGGAAACCTCCTAAAAGACCCAGACATAGTAACAAAGTTTCATATGGGAGAAATTGAGGGAATTCCTGAAGAAATGATAAACAGACCTATCACTGTAAAAAATGAGATAAAGGAAGTGGAGGGTCTTATCGAAAGAATTATGGAGGAGAACCTATGATAATAATGAAGTTTGGAGGAACCTCTGTAGGAGGCGCTGAAAGGATAAGAAATCTTAAAAATATTCTGGCAAAAAATAGAGAGGAAAAAGTGGTTGTTGTGTCTGCTATGAGCGGAGTAACTGATTCACTGATAAAGGCTGGGAAACTCTCCCAGATGGGGGATAAGAAATATCTAAACGAGTATGTAAACATAAGGGACAGACATATATCTGTTATGGAGGAACTCTTTAAAGAGCGGCTTGAAAATGTAGAGACACTTCTTGAAGAACTTTTAAATATACTAAAAAGTATAGAGGTTCTCGGGGAATTAACGCCCAGAGCTCTTGACACAATAGTCTCCTTTGGGGAGAGGATGATTGTAAGAATAATTTCAGAGTATTTAAATAGATCTGGGATTAAATCTACATATATTGACGCAAACTCCTTCCTTATAACAACAGATGAATTTGGAAACGCAAGCCCAATATATGCTGAGATTGAGAAAAGAGCTAATAATGTATTTAATAAAGGTCTGTTTCCAAAGGAAACAACACCAATAGTTACAGGGTTTATAGGCAGCACGAAAGATGGAAGAATAACCACCCTTGGGAGAGGAGGAAGTGACTTTACAGCAACAATTTTAGGGAGAGTTCTTGCTGCAAGAGAAGTATGGATATGGACAGATGTTTATGGAGTAATGACAGCTGACCCCAGAATCACTGAGGATGCAAAACCACTTCCATACATCTCATACATTGAAGCAGCAGAACTCTCCTACTACGGAGCAAAGGTTCTTCATCCAAAAACCCTCTCCCCTGTTATGGAAAAGAATATACCTGTAAGAATAAAGAATACCTTTAATCCTGATTTTCCCGGTACAGTAATTGTTAAAAGGGTAAGAAAGGATAAAAATATAATTAAATCTATAACCTATATAAAAAATCTCTCACTTGTGAGTGTTAATGGAAGAGGAATGCTTGGTGTTCCAGGAATTGCTGCAAGAGTTTTTAAATCTGCATGGAAGAGTAAAACAAACATACTCATGATATCTCAATCCTCCTCAGAACAGAATATTTGCCTCGTGGTGAAGAAAAAAGAGGCAGATAATTTTATAAAATGCCTGAAAGAGGAATTTGAAAGGGAAATTGAAAAGAAGGAAATTGAAGGCGTATTAAAAGAAGATGGAATCGCTATAATCTCAGTTATAGGAGCGGGAATGAAAGGAACCCCTGGAATTGCTGGAAAGGTTTTCTCCACTCTGGGAAGACACGGAATAAATATAATTGCCATTGCACAGGGTTCATCTGAATACAATATCTCTTTTGTGGTTAAAGAGAGAGAAGTTAAAGAAGCAGTTAAAGCTCTACATATAGAATTAGGTTTATCTCTGGATAAAGAGGGAATAAAAGTAGTAGAAATTGTGCAGTTTGGCGTTGGAAAAGTTGGGAAAAGTCTTATTGAATTAATCCTGTCGGAAAGAAAAAGAATTGAAAAGCAAGAGAGAATAAGAATTGTTTATAGAGGTGTTTTAAGAAGTAACTCCTATATTTTAGGTGAAGAGACGGAGAAGTATATAAAAGAGAAGGATTTCCAGTTTCCTAATAAAGGCAAACCAAATTTGTCAGATTTTGTAAAGAAAAGAAACACCGTGTTTGTTGATGTTACCAATTCAGACGAAACTACCGATATCCTCATAGATGCTTTAAAACATGGTGCAAATGCGGTTACATCAAATAAAAAGAATCTTGTAAAAAACTTCAAAACATTTAAAAGCCTTACAAGTTCTCACGGGAAGTTCTACTTCGAAACTACCGTTGGAGCATCTCTTCCTGTAATAAAAACTTTACTAAATTTAATGGAGACAGGTGATAGGATAAAAAGGATCGTATCCCTGCCCAGTGGCTCTCTATCCTTCATCTTCTATCATCTGAATAGAGGAAAGGATATCACTGATGCAATAGAACTTGCTATGAAACTCGGCTATACAGAACCAAATCCTATGGATGATTTGAAGGGAACGGATATCTTAAGGAAAACTTTAATCCTTGCAAGAATTATAGGAAAGAAACTTGAATTATCTCATATAGACTTCGAGGAATTTGTTGAATCCAACTCTCTTGAAGAATTCAGAAAAACAGAGATAAGAAGCTTTAGAGATAAAATCAATAAGATGAGGAAAGGTGGTTTTGTTTATCCTGTATCAAGGATTGAAGGAAGAAAGGTTAAAGTTTCCCTTGAAGTTTTTAGTAAAAATTCAGAATTCTACAATCTAAAGCCGGGCGAAAATATCTTTCTCATATATACCGTAAGATATAAGAAAAATCCTGTTATAATTAAAGGCATAGGGGCAGGACCTTTAATTACAGCCTCAGGTGTATTGTCAGATATTTTAAGAATAGGGAGAGAGACATGATAAATGTATCGATTCTTGGAGCCACAGGAGCAGTAGGTCAGAGATTTGTTCAAATATTATCCGAACATCCGTGGTTCAAAATAAGCTCTATCTTTGCATCGGAAAAGAAGAGAGGAGAGAAGTATAAAAATGCTGTAAAATGGATACTTGAAGGAGGAATTCCAGAAAGTATTGCCGATCTTCCCCTTCTATCTTTAGAAAGGGATGAGCCAGAGAAAATAGTATTTTCAGCCCTTCCATCATCTATTGCTTTTGATGTAGAGGAGAGACTATCGAAAAATGGGCATTATGTATTCAGTAATGCAAGCAGTCACAGGTATGACAATTTTATTCCAATAGTTGTGCCAGAGGTCAATCCAGAACATCTTGAAGCTATAAGGTATCAAAAAAGAAAGGGAGTTATAGTTACAAATCCTAACTGCTCCACAGCTGGTCTCGTAATCCCACTAAAACCTATAATGGATAGATTTGGAATAGAGAGAGTAACCCTCTTTACAATGCAAGCTCTATCAGGAGCTGGATTTCCCGGAGTTCCCTCTCTTTCTATTCTGGAAAACATTATTCCTTACATAGAAAAAGAGGAGGAAAAAATAAAGGTGGAGAGTAAAAAAATTCTTGGGAAATTTAATGGGAAATTTGTCCCCGGGAGTTTTAAAGTGTATGCAAGGTGCAATAGGGTTATGGTAAGGGATGGTCATACAGAAGTTGTATTTGTAAAAACAGAGAAGAATCCGTCTCTTTCTGAATTAAAGAACTCCTTTATAGAATTTAATGGATTACCTCAGAAATTACACCTGCCAACGGCACCTGAAAAACCAATAGTCGTAAGAGAGGAAATTGATAGACCACAACCTTTCTTTGATAGATTCAACGGAAAGGGAATGAGTGTAACTGTGGGGAGGATAGAGAAATTGGAGGAAAACTTCTTTACATTTACACTCATTTCTCATAACACTATAAGGGGGGCAGCGGGAGGAAGTATTCTAAATTTAGAACTTGCATTAAAATTAGAGCTTCTGGAGGGATTGTATGTATAAGAGAGACAATTTAAACACCATCTTTGAAAATTACATAGTCTTTAGAGAACTCAACCCCTTGAGAGAAGAATTGCCTTCTTTTTCGGAATTAAAGAAACAGCTTAAGCTTGACTTTCTTCCAAGAAAGAAAGATCCAGAATATGCAAAAGTTTTATCCTTCCTATTTAAAAAGATAGGAGATTTTGAAAAAGTAATATACTTTGGAGATACCTATCTAAACGATGGGAGTGTTATTAAAAACCTTACAGAACTTAATGAGTACAAAGTTTTTGGTGTTATAACAGAGGAGGGGGAACAGGACTATATAAAGTTTAAAGGGAATATGATACTTAATACAAAGTGGAGAAATCTCCTACCAATTCTTGAGATCCTTGAAAAGAGAGATTTCTTACTTGACGAAAAGACCATCGTTGTTATAGACATTGACAAAACCTTCATAGGGGCAAGAGGAAGAAACAATAAAGCCATTGACAAGGCGAGAACGGATGCAATTACATCCATAATAAAGGATGCTTTAGGTGAAATTGAAGAGGATAGGTTTGACTATATATACTCAAGGCTGAATAGAAGAAGTCTTCACTCATTCACAGGAGATAATCAGGATATAGTGGCAATTATGAGCATACTTTTCTATGGAGACTACTATGCTCTTGGAAGGTTTATAAGAGAGTTTTACGCTGGAAACTGGAGAGAACCATTAGAATTCTTTAACACTATAACAATTCCACCTAATGATAAAGCATATAAACTATTAGAAGAGGTTAAGGAGAATCTTCTAAAGAAAAATCCGACCGCTTTTCCAACCTTTAGAGAAAAAGAATTTAATTGCACTCTAAAAAGAATGGATTTCCTTCCAGATGTAAGCGATGTAAGGAAACTACTAAACGAAGAGATATTAATTACAAAGGAAGTATATGATGTGGGTCTTATTGCAAAAAAGAAAGGAGCTATTGTCTTTGGACTTTCAGACAAACCAGAACTTTCGTCCATTCCAAAGGGAAGAAAAAAATCTACAGCTATTTATCTAAAACAAGCAAAAATTTTTCCAAAATAGCAAATTAAAACTTGACAAGAAGGCTATTTACGTATAATATAATAAACGAGGTGGGCGGTTAGTTCAGAGGTAGAACGCTTCGTTGACATCGAAGAGGTCGGTGGTTCGAGTCCACCATCGCCCACCATTTTTAAATCCCCCTGTAAGGAAGGTGAGAGATGAACATTTTTGTTAAAAATATTGGAAAGGGAATGGAAATTGATGAAGGTGATAACCTTTTTAAAATTTTACACCTTTTACCAGAGGATAGTTTCATAGGGGCTACTGTAGGTGATACAGTAGTGGATTTCTATTATCAGCCTAAAGAGGGTGACGAGATAGAATTTATAACACAAGATAGTGAGAAAGCCCAGGATATTTTAAATCACTCTACCTCTCATATACTTGCATGGGCTGTGAAATCTCTTTTTAAGGACGCAAAACTTGGAATAGGTCCTTCCATAAAGAACGGATTTTACTATGATTTTCTCGTAGAAAAACCTTTCACTCCAGAGGACATTGAGAAAATAGAAAACAAAATGAGAAAACTTTTAACCAGAGAATACAAATTTGAGAAAGAGGAGATATCAAAGGAAAAGGCAAAGGAATTATTTAAAGATGAGAAATTTAAACTGGAACTTATAGATGAGCTTGAGGAAGGAACAATAAGTATATACAAAGTTGGGGAATTTGTGGATCTATGTAGAGGCCCACACTTACCTTCAACTAAATATATAAAGCACTTCAAACTCCTCTCCTCATCAGGTGCATACTGGAGAGGAGATGAAAATAGAGAGATGCTTCAAAGAATTTATGGCACAAGCTTCTTTACAAAAGAAGATCTTGAAGCACATTTATTAAGATTAAAAGAGATAGAAAAGAGAGATCACAGAAAGCTCGGGAAGGAGCTTGATCTGTTTAGCATCCATCCAGAGGAGGCGGGTCCAGGTCTTATCTTCTTTCATCCAAAAGGTGCAATAATAAGAAAGATAATAGAGGACTTTGAAAGAGAGGAGCATATAAAGAGAGGGTATCAGTTTGTTTATACCCCGCATATTGCAAGGGCAAGACTGTGGGAAATATCTGGACATCTCTCATACTATAGAGAGAACATGTTTCCTGAAATGGATGTGGACGGAGTGCCATATCTTGTCAAGCCAATGAATTGCCCTGGACACATAATAATATATAAATCTAAAACAAGAAGCTATAGAGAATTACCTATAAGATACTTTGAACTTGGAACTGTCTATAGATACGAAAGATCAGGAGTTTTGCATGGACTTTTAAGGGTAAGAGGCTTTACACAGGATGATGCTCATATATTCTGTACTGAAGAACAGTTAGAGGATGAAATTATAGGAGTTATTGATTTTGCGCTTTTTATGATAGAAACATTTGGATTTAAAAATTACGAAATATTCCTTTCAACAAGACCAGAGAAATATGTGGGAACACTAAAGCTTTGGGAGAAAGCAACAAATGCTTTAAAGAAAGCTTTAGAAGATAGAAACATTCCATACAAGATAGATCCGGGTGAAGGAGTTTTTTATGGTCCGAAAATTGATATTAAATTAAAGGATGCTCTTGACAGGCTCTGGCAGGGACCAACAATTCAGGTAGACTTCAACTTACCAGAAAGATTTAATCTAAAGTACATGGGGAAAGATGGGAGAGATCATACACCTGTCATGATACACAGAGTTGTGCTTGGAAGTATAGAGAGGTTCTTTGGAGCCTTAATTGAAAACTATGCTGGGAATTTCCCGCTCTGGCTTTCGCCAGTCCAAATCAAAGTTATTTCTGTAAAAGAAGATGTTGCAGATTATGCGAAAGAGGTGTATAATAAACTTCTTGGTAATGGTTTTAGAGTGGAACTTGACACTTCAAGTGAAAATCTTCGTGAGAAGATAAAAAATGCTGAAGTGGAGAAGGTTCCCTATATTTTAGTTGTTGGAGAAAAGGAGATGAAGGAAGGAAAGGTTTCTTTAAGAAAGAAAGGAAAGGGAAATCTTGGAATGGTTTCTCTTGAACAGTTAATAGAAAAACTTAGAAAGGAGGTAGAGAGCAAAGAGTGAGCTTAGAATCCGAGAGGGGGGTGATTAGCCATTAAACAGAAGCCCATTAGAGTTAACGAACGCATAAGGGCAAGAACCGTAAGGGTTATTGATTCAGATGGTAAACAGTTAGGTATACTTCCCATTAATGAAGCTTTAAGAATTGCTGAGGACAGAGAGCTTGAT
Organism: uncultured Caldisericota bacterium; assembly: GCA_964575745.1. Taxonomy (GTDB): domain Bacteria; phylum Caldisericota; class Caldisericia; order B22-G15; family B22-G15; genus B22-G15. The sequence goes on from CAZNRO010000034.1 coordinate 8,032, forward strand.
CTCGTAGAAGTTGCACCCAATGCATCACCACCAGTATGTAAGATAATGGATTTTGGAAAGTACAAGTACGAACTGAAGAAAAGACAGAAAGAGGCAAAGAAAAAACAGGCTTCTTTTGATGTAAAGACAATGGAGTTGAGACCTTTTATAGGAGAAGCTGATTTAGGTTTCAAGTTAAAGAAGGCTAAAAAGTGGCTTGAGGATGGTGATAAGGTAAAGATTCTCATGATATTCAGGGGTAGGGAACTCGTTCACAAGAATAAAGGGTTCGATGTTGTAAATAAAGTAATTGGAGAACTATCTGAGCTTGGAACAGTGGAAAGAAAACCTATCTTTCAGGGTAGAAAGATAGAGGCTCTCATGAGCCCCATCAGGAAAAAAGAAGGAGGAAAGAAGAATGGTGAAGTTAAAACTACCAAAAACAGCAAAGAAGAGGTTTAAAATAACCGGATCCGGAAGGATCATGAGGAGAAGATGCGGTCATTCTCACCACCTTGAGAAAAAAACATCAAGGAAAAAGGTTACTCAGATTAGGCCAAGAGAGGTATCCAAGGATGATGTGTCAAGGGTGAGAAGGCTTGTTGGTCTTAGATTGAAAAGGAGGTAAAGATGGCAAGGGTAAAAGGTGGTCCAACGACCAGAAGGAGAAGAAAAAAGATTTTAAAGATGGCAAAGGGTTTCAGAGGTGCGGCCTCTGTTAGGTATAGAGTTGCAAGAGAACAGGTACAACACGCTCTTCAATATGCATATGTCGGAAGAAGACTTAAAAAGAGAGATTTTAGAAGATTGTGGATTACAAGAATTAGTGCTGCATTGGATGGAAGAGAGATATCATATTCAAGGTTTATCTATGGTTTAAAAAAGGCAGGAGTGTCTTTAAACAGAAAGATGCTCTCAGAGATTGCAATCCACGATAAGGAAGCTTTTGATAGGCTACTTGAGGTTGCAAAGGAAAATTTAAGTTAAAAGGAGGATAAAGATGGAGGAAAGGAAAGAGGAGTTGGAAGAACAGGCAAAAGAGGAAGTAGTAGAGGAAAAAGAGGAAACAAAGGAAGGAGAAGTTAAGGAAGAAGAGAAATCTGGAGAAGAGGAGATAAGAAATATCATTAAGGAGATAGAAGAGGAAGAAACAAAGGAAGGAGAAAACGAAGAGAGTCTTAGAAAAATTACAGAGGATTATCTACCAAAGAGGTTAAGAAAAGGTGAGATTATAAAAGCAATGGTCGTTAAAGTTGACGATGATGGAGCACTTGTCAGCATTGGCAGAAAGTCAGAAACCTTTGTTCCTCTCAAGGAATTAACAAGGACAAAAGTAAGCTCTGCTAAAGAAGTCGTGCACGAGGGCGAAGAAATTGATGTTTATGTGGTTAGAACAGAAGGAGCGATGGGCGATCTCGTTCTCTCAAAGAGAAGAGCTGATTATGAAAAGGTGTGGAGAAAACTTAAAGAGGCATATGATAATCAAGAACCCCTTGAAGGAGAAATCACAAAAGTTGTAAAGGGTGGTCTTCTCATTGATCTTGGAATCCCTGCATTCCTTCCAAGAACACAGTTGGAACTTGATATTGTAAGAAGAAAGGATCTCCCAAATTATGTAGGAAAAAAGTTCCCTGTAAAGATTATTGAATTTGATAGAGAGATAAGAAAAGTAATATGCTCAAGAAGGGTAATTCTTGAGGAGGAAAAGGAAAGAGAAAGAAAAGAATACTTCAATGAACTTAAAGAGAAAGAGGGAGAAATAGTTGTTGGAACTGTGGTAGGAATAGTAGAGTTTGGAGTCTTTGTAGCTCTTGGAAAAGGTGTGGAAGGATTAATTCATCTCTCTGAACTTACATGGGGACCAAGAAAACCACCGAGACAGGTTGTGAGAAAGAAACAGAAAGTTAGAGTAAAGATACTTAAGGTAGATCCAGAGAATGAAAGAGTATCTCTTTCTCTAAGACAGGCAAAACCTCATCCATGGGAAAACATAATGGATAAGTATCCACCCGGAACAATTGTAAAAGGAAAGGTTATAAGATTTCTACCATTTGGTGCAGTTGTTGAAATAGAAGAAGGAATTACCGGTCTTATCCATATATCACAGATTTCCTTAAAAAGAATTAAAAAGCCAGAGGATGCTCTTCAACTTGGACAGGAAGTTGAAGCGAAAGTAGTTGAAGTAAGACCTGAAGAGAGAAAAATGAGACTATCCATAAGAGCCCTTCAGGAAGAAACCTTAAGAAAGAAAGTAAAGACAGAGAAAGAGGTAGAATCTAAATACATCGTTGACGAAAAAGACGTAGACAAGCTTAAGTTTCTTAAAGGATAGTTAAAAGTAATTTTCTCTAAAAAGGATCAAATTAAATCATAAAACTTTAAGTTTTTAGGTTTTATTTCCTTTTGTAATTTTTTTATATTTTTATGGGTTTTTTGATGCTCCTGGAAGATATGGC
>CAZNRO010000035.1:0-10250 GCA_964575745.1 uncultured Caldisericota bacterium
ATCTTTTCTTTTAATTGGAGGTAGTTAGATGAAGCTTTTAAATAAAAGAGTTTCGGTTATCGGCATAGGTTCTACCAAATTCTCTGGTTTTTACGCCGCACTTCTTGCAAAAAGAGAAGGAGCGAAGGTCTTTTTAAGTGAAAAGGGAAACGAGGAAAAATTTAAGGACTTAATAGAAAACTTAAGGAAAGAAGGAATTGAATATGAGTTCGGAAAGAATTCTAAGAGAATCTTAAACTCAGATCTTATAGTCTTAAGTCCTGGAGTTCCTTTAAACATTCCAGTTTTGAAAGAAGCAAGAGAGAAAGGAATAGAGATAATTGGTGAACTTGAATTTGGATTCAGATTTATAAAGGGAGAGGTTATCGCTATAACCGGAACATCTGGAAAAAGTACAACCACCACTCTTACATATCTATTCCTCAAAAATTCTGGTTTACCGGTGATTATTGGTGGTAATATTGGAATACCACTCTCTAAAATTGTAATTGATGAGAGAGATGGAATATTTGTGCTTGAGGTCTCCTGTTTTCAACTTGAAACAATAAAAAGATTTAAACCCCATGTGGTAATATTTGTAAGTTTCCATGAGGATCATCTGAATCGATACTCCACAATGGAGGAGTATCTTGAAGTAAAGAAGAGAATTTTTATAAATCAAACAGATAAAGATTATGCAATATTAAACTACGATGATAAAACTGTGAGAGACCTCACTAGTAGTATAAGTTCCAAAACTCTTTTCTTTTCAACAAGAAAGAAGGTAGAAGGAGCATATTTAACGAATGGAAAACTTTTAATTCAATTTGACAACACAAAGAAAGAAATAATCGATTCTAAAGATATACTATTAAAAGGGGAATTTAATATAAGAAATATACTCGGAGCATCTCTTGGGGCTTTTATTATGGGTGCAAAGGTTGATGCCATAAGAGAAACACTTAAGGATTTCAAAGGACTTGAACATAGACTCCAGTATGCTGGAAAGATAAAAGGTATAACTTTTATAAATGACTCAAAATCCACAAAACCTGAATCAACTATAGCAGCACTCTCGGCTTTTCCAAAAGGAAAAATCATACTCCTCCTTGGCGGTAGCAGTAAAAAAACAGATTTTCACAAACTTATAAATTTAGCTGTAGATAGGGTAAAGTATATTCTTTTAATGGGAGAAACTGCTCCTGAATTTGAAAAGATATTTAAAGAGATGGGATTTAAATCTTACGAAAATGTAAAAGACTTGAAAGAAGCTGTTGAAGTGGCACTTAATATAGGTGAAAAGGGAGACTTCTTCCTTCTATCTCCAGCCTGCGCAAGTTTTGACATGTTTGTGGATTTTGAGGACAGAGGAGAGAAGTTTATAAAAATCGTGGAGGAGATGGGTGAGAAAAAATCCTGACCTTGTTTTAATCTTGATGATACTTGCAATTTACATATTCGGACTCCTCTGGCAGTTCTCTGCCTCATCTGTGGATTTTCTAAAATATGGAGAATTCACTTCCTTTAAGAAGTATTCCATTCATGTAGTAATATCAATACTTGCTATGATTCTCTTTATCATAGTTCCATTAAAAACCGTAAAGAAATTTACAAAACCACTATTTTTAATTTCCCTTCTACTACTTGTTCTTGTCTATATACCTGGTTTCTCCTTAAGAAGTGATTACAGAAGATGGATCATTGTAGGGGGTTTCTCCTTTCAGCCCTCAGAACTATTTAAACTTGCTTTAATAATTTATGCCTCGTATGTCCTATCCAGTGAATACCTTCTATGGAAAAAATGGCGATATCTTTTCCCTTTGATACTTTACTCCGGGATAGGAATACTTCTAATAGTTTTTGAAAAAGACCTTAGCACAGGTGCATTAACTTATCTACTATTACTGTCCATGCTTTATATAGGAACATGGAATAAAAAACACTTTCTTATCCCTTTAAGTGTTTCATTACTGTTCCCCATTATAATTAAACTAAACAAAACATGGTGGGAAAGAATAATATATACCCTTCAACCCTTTAAATACAATACAGATAAAAGCTATCAAATTGCACAATCACTTATAGCTATAGGTTCAGGAAATCTCTTTGGAAGAGGGTATATGATGGGAAAACAGAAATTTGATTATATTCCCTATGTATCAAAGGATTTTATATTTTCACTCATATGTGAAGAGTCAGGTTTTATAGGGGGATTAATAATCATAATCCTCATATTAGGTATTCTCATAAGAGGTTACAGGGTATCGGTAAAAGCAAAGGATCCCTTTATCAAATTTCTATCCTTTGGAATCACTACCCACATAGTTTTACAATCCTTTGTGGTTATAGGGGTAAACATAGGCCTTCTTCCAGTAACAGGTCTCCCATTTCCATTCTTAAGTTATGGAGGTACTGCACTACTGATAAATGGAATAGAAGTTGGACTGCTTATAAATGCATCAAGGGGAATTTCATGAGAGTAATTATTGCATCAGGTGGCACTGGTGGACATCTATACCCTGCTATTCTTATTGGGAAAGAACTTGAAAGGATGGGAGAAAAGGTATTATTCACTGTAGGTAAAAGAAAAACGGAACTAAGAATAGTGAAAAGCATGAATGTAAACTACAAGGTCCTCCCACTTGTTCCTCCATCAAACCGGTTTTTTCACTATCCTTCAATACTTATCTCTTTATTTACAGCATTTAGCGTAATAAGAGGATTCAAACCAGATAGAGTCTTAGGGACAGGAAGCTATACTGCATTTCCTATACTTTTCTGGGCTAAGATTCTTAAAATTCCAATCTATCTTCATGAACAAAATACGATACCGGGAAAGGTTACAAAAATCTTTTCAAAAGATGCAAAGAAGGTCTTTATTTCTTTCCCTGAAACAAAAAAATACATTAAGAATAGAAAGATCGTTTTCACAGGTCTTCCTGTAAGAGAAATTGATATTGAATCAGACTGTAGTAAACTATTAAGGAAGATGGAATTAGATAAAGAGAAACCTATCTTTTTAGCCTTTGGAGGAAGTCAAGGCTCACATATATTACTCAAAATGCTTAAAGAAGTAGAAAAAGAAATTCAAAAGATGGGTCTTCAGGGAATAATTGTAAAAGGAAATGTGGAACTCACTTTTAAATATGACTTTCCTTATATCTTAAAGGGATATATATACGATATGCCTTCTTTTTACAAAATATCAGATTTTGTAATAGCAAGAGGTGGTGCCTCCACTATATGGGAATTGATAAATGCAAGAAAACCTGCCATAATAATTCCAATAAAAGGGAACCTCCACCAGCTTAAAAATGCATTATTTTTTAAAGAATTGGGTGGAGGATTTGTGGTTGAAGAAGAGGATACACATTCTCTTATAACTTCCGTATCTTACCTTCTTCATGAAAAAGAGGAATTTATAAAGAATCTTAAATCTTTCAACATACCAGACTGGAGAGCGATATTGAATAAGGAGATGAAAAATGCTTAATGTGAAAAACATACATCTAATAGGCATAGGGGGAGCAGGAATGACATCACTTGCAAATATTTTGGTAGAGGCAGGATACCAAGTTAGTGGCTCTGATATAAAAACTTTTTCAAAAAGTAAGGAACTGGAAAAGAAGGGAGTAAAAATATATATAGGACACTCAGCTTCTAACATAGACAATTCCGATTTAGTGGTGTTCTCTTCGGCAATACCTGAATCTAACGTTGAAATGATAGAGGCAAGAAAGAGAGGAATTCCATCTTTTCACAGAATGGATATGATAACTCTTCTGTTTAGAGAAAAAGACATAATAGGAGTTGCAGGAACACATGGTAAAACCACAACCACTTCCATGATCTCAAAAATGCTTATTGATAATAAAATAGATGCATCCTTCTATATAGGTGGAGAAAGTAAAGATATCCCTTTCGGCAGTCACTTTGGAAAGGATAAATATCTGGTTCTTGAAACAGACGAGCATGATCTATCTTTTTTAAAGATAACCCCATATATCCCTGTTGTTTTAAATGTTGATAGAGATCACTTGAGCATGGATGGACCTTTTAAAGGTGACTTTTCCCTTTTAAAGGATGCCTTTAAAAAGTTCATAGAGAGTAGTTCCTCCCATAAGGTTATACTAAACATTGATGATGAGTTTCTAAAAGAATATTCAAAAACCACAAAAACAGAGGTCCTATCCTTTTCCCTAAAGGATAAAAATGCCACTTTGTTTGCACAAAATATTGAAATTAATGGGTTAAGTACATCCTGTGAGATCTTTTTAAATGGAAAAAATATTGGGAGACTGGAGTTAAAAATACCCGGAGAAAAAAACATTCTTAATGCAATGGCTTCCTTTCTTGTGGGATATCAACTGAACATTCAACCAGAAGAAATGCTCTTTTCTCTTTCAAAGTTCAAAGGAACAAAAAGAAGATTTGAGATTCTCTATGATGAAAAATTCACCGTTATAGATGACCATGCAGATCATCCCACAGAGATAGAAGCTACTTTAAAAACCGCAAAAGAGGTCTTTAAAGATAGAAGAATAATTCTTGTGCTTGAACCACATAGATACTCAAGAGTGGCTATGCTCTTTAAAGAATACGGAGATAGTATTAGAGAAGCAGACATCGTTTTTCTTCTCCCACTGGATCCAGCAGATGAGAGAGAAATTTCTGGCATAAACACAGAAAAGATATACATTGAAGCAAAACTTCTGTATCCGGATAAGAAAATATATTACCTTGAATCGGAAAATGTTATAAAAAATCTGGTAAACTTAATTAAGAAAGATGATGTTATTATATTTATGGGTCCAGGGAGAATCAAAAATCTTACCAAGGAGTTTTTAGGTGAAATTAAGTGAGGATACGTTTTTGAAATTTGTTAAAGGTAAGATTATAAGAGATGCTGAATTAAAGAATTTTACTACATTTAAAGTTGGTGGTAAGGTTGACTTCCTGGTAATACCACAGGATGAAGAAGATATTAGAATTACACTATCAATAGCAAAAGATAAAGGTATTCCCCTTTACATAATTGGAAATGGGTCAAATCTTCTTGTATCAGATGAAGGTGTCAGAGGAATAGTAATAAGAATATCGAGGATAAACTTTAACAGATTCAATCTCAAAAACTCTGTTCTTAGATCTGAGAGCGGCGTACTTCTATCAAAGCTCATCTCCCATACTGTAGGCCAGGAACTTTCAGGAATGGAATCTCTCTTTGGAATTCCAGGTACTCTTGGAGGAGCTATAACTATGAATGCAGGAACAAATGGCTTTTCCATATCTCAAATTCTTAGAGAAATAAAGGTCATGGATAAAAATGGAAAGGTTAAAGTAGTATCAAAAGAGGAACTGGGTTTCTCCTATAGGTCTTCCAAAATAATGCAGAAGAAACTGGTAATTCTTGAAGCAGTTATGGAACTTAAGAAATTCAAGAGAGACTTGATTAATGAGAGTCTAAAGAGAAACTTTGAGAAGAGAAAGAAGACACAACCCTATTCATATCCGAACGCTGGATGTATCTTCAAAAACCCCCAAGAAAAACAGGCTGGGTGGTTAATAGAAAGAGCAGGATGTAAGGGTTTGAGAGTCGGAGGAGCAGAAGTCTCTACAAAACACGCTAATTTCATAGTAAACAGAGGAAATGCTACATTTAACGATATCGTTAAACTCATGGAACTTGTAAGAAAAAGGGTCTTGTTTAAATTTGGAATTGAATTAAAACCTGAGGTTTTAATTCTTGGAAGGGATGAAGGACTTCCCTTTAAAATGTTAGAACCATGGTAAAAGCAAAGAAGTACTTTACTTTAATTTTAATCGCTTCTGTTCTATTATTTGCTTTTATATACTACACTAATTCCATTGGGAATATTCGAAAAAAAATTAATAAAAAAGTTCCCTTTGTAAATTTAAAACTTGAGAAGGGAATAGTTTCTTTTGATAAAAATGGAGATTTTATAAAAAACGGAGAAACTTCTGGACTACCTGAAATCAAAGCCCAAGGAGAAAATTTTAAAAAACATTATGATGCTATAAGGGAACTTTCTTTCGTGTTCCCTCTTATACAGGATTTATTAAATAAAGAAGGCTTTAAACTTCTTCTTGACCTTGAGAAAGATGAAATTCTCGTGGAAGGAAATGGTTTCAAGGCATTAATAGGAAAAAAGAATATAAAAATAAGGATTGAGAATGTAATAACGCTTGTTCATAGAGAAAAGGTGAACGGTTTTATTGACGCATCCTTTGATAGTATGATGGTGGTAGGGAAATGAAAAAGAAGAGTATTATAACAATAATTGAATTAAAAGAAAATGGAAAAATTGTTTTTACAACAGGAAATACTCTTGGAGAGGGGATAGATATAGTCTTAAGAAAAGAGGTTTCTTCCTCAGAACTTAAAAAGGGCAAAATAACTGAAACAGGTTTATTTAAAAAACAGATTCTTGATGAGGTAAAAAAAATAGAGGATGAAGTTGGTGAAACAGACATATTTGTATCAATAAATGATACTCCCTCCATTCACAAAAAGAAGATACTTATTAAAACCAATGGAAGAAAAATTAGAGAGAGCGATTTGACAAGTATGGAATCTCTTATCAGGGATTCTTTAAGCAATAAAGGGAAAGAAGTAGTTCATATAATAAAAGAAGGGTTCTCTATTGACGGAAAAAAGGTTTCAACCCCGATAGATGAACGGGGAGATAGATTTATTGGAAACTTCCTTGTTTTTGCCATAGATGATAAGAAACCAAAGCTTATAAAAAAAATCCTTAACAAAAAACTCAGCGGATTTTTTATTGAGCCTCTTCTTACCTTTTATGGTTTGAAGGCATCTTTCTCAAGAAACTTTATAATTATATTTAATATAAACAGCACCCAGATAATATTTGGAAAGGATAATTCCCCAAGATATGTGGATAGCCTTCCTCTTGGAATTAGCGACATTATAAGAGACCTTTCCTATATATTAAAAATCTCCCCAAGAGAGGCAAAAAGATTACTACACAAAGATAAACTTTTGGATTTAAGAATTTTAAAATCAGAGGATTACCCCATTGCCATAGAGAAGAAGGTAGCATCTATGCGTTTCCTTGAAATTTTGGAATTCATTGAGAATAGAACTGAAAGAATCAGCTTTAACTTCTTTCCTGAGGAAGTTGTAATATGCGGTGAAGGTGCTAAACTTAAGAATATAAAAGAGTTTACCAAAAAGTTCTTTGATTTACCTGCATCCTTAGGAGAGCCGGACGAGTTTAACAGTGAGCTTGAATTGGACAGTTTACAGATGATATCCACTATTGGTGGTTTTAAAATGGTGAAGGCAAAGGAGGCAAAAAAGAGAGGTTTAATGGACAGCTTTATTAATTTGATGGAGAGATTATTTGATTAAAGGAGGAACTTATGGGTAATGCTTATGACCCATGGCAGGAAACAAAACCTATAATAAAGGTCGTGGGTGTTGGTGGAGCAGGCACCAATGCTGTGAATAGAATGATTGAGAGGGATGTTAAAAATGTGGAGTTTATAGCTATAAACACCGATGTTCAGGTGCTCAAACTCTCAAAAGCACACAGGCTTGTGCAGATTGGTCCAAAAACAACCAAAGGTCTTGGAGCAGGTTCTGACCCTGAACTTGGAGCAAAGGCTGCCAGCGAAAGCAAAGAGGAGATAAAAGATGCTCTTCTTGGAGCAGATCTTGTATTTATAACTGCTGGAATGGGTAAGGGAACTGGAACAGGGGCATCTCCAATTGTAGCAGAAATAGCGAGAGAAATAGGTGCTTTAACAATTGGTGTTGTTACAAAACCTTTCACCTTTGAAGGTAGAAAAAGAATGATGATAGCAGACGAAGGTGTTGAACAACTAAAAGAAAAGGTAGATACATTAATCGTTATTTCCAACAATAGACTCCTTGAAATAACCTCTTCAAAGACGAGTTTATTGGATTCTTTCTCTCTTGCAGATGAAGCTTTAAGGCAGGGTGTTCAGGGAATATCAGATCTCCTTACACAGCCAGGAATAATAAACGTTGACTTCAATGATATATCCAAAATAATGAGAGGAGCAGGAAACGCCTGGCTTGGTGTTGGTATGGGTTCTGGTGATAAGAGAGCAGAGCAGGCAGCAAAAAACGCTATAACCAGTCCACTTCTTGAGATATCATTATCTGGAGCAAAAGGTCTTGTGGTAAACATAGCAGGAAACAAAAATATATCTTTGCACGAAGTTAAAAGAGCTATGGGGGTTATTTCAAACTCCGTAGATCCAGAAGCGAACATAATCTTTGGAGTTACCATAGATGAGGAACTTGGGGATCAGATGAAGATAATAGTAATCGCCACGAACTTCCAGCCGAAATATAAAAAGGAAGCAATGCTTGAAGGTCTTGAATCAGATATTTTGACTCCCGATGATTTGAAGATTCCACCTTTTCTCAGAAGAAAAAGGAGAACTGAAGAAGAGTGAGAAGGTGGGTACTTATAATAATAATCGTCTCTGTTATCTTTGTATTTATAAAAGGAAAGGATGTGCTCTCGTTTCTCTCAATTCCAGATACCGTTAAATTGGAATCTATGGAATCTAAAATTGTGGTGAATAAAAAGGCCTTTGCACTACTGAAGGAAAAAATCATATTTTCTCCTTACGAAGGAAGGGTAGAATATTTTTTTAAAGAGGGGGATAGAGTGCCTAAAGATACACTTGTTGCACAGATTGAAACAGAAAATGGAATATTTAAATTTTTTGCTCCTGAAAGTGGAATATTTTCAAAAAAATTTGATGAAATAAGTTTAAGTGAGAATATAGATAAGATAGAAATTAAAGAATATTTGAAAGACAATAAAACACCTAAGTATAAAACTCTTGAAGCATTAACAATACTTCATCCAGGAGATCCTGTTTTTAGAATAGTTGATAATCTTAGTGCCACTCTCTATGTTTTGGAGGATAGTATACTTGATAAACTTATTGAGGATAGAGAAATCTTTATAGAAGATGAGATTAGAGGTGAAGAAATCCCTATCTATCTAAAAGGCATATCAGAGAATCTCATTGAGTTGGAAATGGAAATACATGTTGAAGATTTCATTAACAACAGAACTCCAATAATAAACATCATCGCATTTGAAGGAAAGGTTATTAAAATTCCCAAAAGGTTTATAAAAAAGAATGGAATTATGATTAATGATGAAAATAACTCTGTATTTATATCTCTTGATAACCTTTTCTTTGTAAAGAAAGATAACTACTTTGTATTTCCATTTATTGAGGAAAATAAAAAATTATTTAAGTTTTCAGGAAAAGATATTATAAAAGAATAAGGAGGATGCTGTGGGATTTTTTGAGAAATTAAAACGTATGTTTGGATTTGAGGAGGAAATTAAAGAAATAAGTGATATGGAAGAAGAAAGTGAAATTTCAATTACAGATGAGGTGGATGGAATGAAATTAATAGTGATTGAACCAAAGTCCTTCGATGAAGCTCAAAGGGTCATAGATGATTTAAAATCCGGCAGACCTGTAGTTATAAACTTTGAAGAAACGGATAGGGAGCTTGCAAGAAGGTTTATTGACTTTGTCACTGGTGGTGTTTATGCAATGGATGGAACTACAGAAAAGATAGCAAACTATGTAGTTCTATTTGCACCTCCAGGTGTTGAGGTAAGCAAAGAATCAAAGAAATTCTGGAAAAAGAAAATAGAGGAAAAAGAAGAAATCTGAGAAAATATTTGCACCAAATCCTACTTTTTGGTATAAATAAAGTTAGCTCTGACTCCTTCGTTGCCTCATATTAGTCGTACCCTTCAAAGAGGGAACGGTGAGGTAACGAGGAGTTGGAGTTTTTCTTTTCAAGTAAATAAAGTATTAACTTCTTTGAAAATGTAGAATTTTCTGAAAATTTTACCTTATTTATGAGTCTTTTAATTCTCCTAACCCCTATCTCTTCACCCTCTTTTATCTTTATAAGTGATATGATAGCCTTTCTTTCCTCTTTTGAAAAACTATCACTTATATCCAGCTCAAAAAGTTTATTAATTGGGATACGGTTTATTATAGACGCGAAAATCTCGTCTGGCGCATCTATAAAATTTATAATCTCCCAATCAACTATTATCTTTGAATTAATATCAAAAGTCTTAGAGAGAAAAACCACTCTTTTCTCTTCCCAGTAACCAAAATTATTCCTTGTTAAAACCCTATAACTTCCAGAAACGTCTTCTCTCATAATCATTTAAGTATAGAATATAAAGAGGCTAAATTCAAGAATG
>CAZNRO010000036.1:0-1705 GCA_964575745.1 uncultured Caldisericota bacterium
TTGGAATAATTGGTCTTGGAAGTATAGGAATTGAAATGGCAAAGAGAGCAAAATGTTTTGGAATGAAAGTTATTGCTACTAAAAGACATCCTGAAAAAAATCTTGATAAGATAAGTGCCTTTGTAGATGAAATTTACCCACCACGAGAGATGGATAAAGTAATTAGAAAATCTCACTTCATATTTGTCTCTGTTCCTTTAACAGAAGAAACAAGAAACTTAATTGGTGAAAGGGAGTTCTCTCTAATGGAAGGAAAGTATTTCATAAATGTTTCAAGAGGAGAAGTCGTAAATGAGGAAGCTCTATTCAAAGCTTTAGAAACAAAAAAGTTAAAAGGTGCAGCTATAGATACATGGTATGTGTATCCAAAGAATGGAAACTTTTCCTTCCCATCTAACTATCCAATCCACAAATTTGATAATGTCATCATAAGTCCCCATACTGCTGGATATACATACGAATCCATAGAAAGAAACTGGAGATTTTCCTTTAAGAATGTAATAAGATTCTTGAAGGGAGAAGATATAGAAAACAGAATTGATCCTGATCTAATGTACTAACTCTTTAACCTCTTTTTTAATTCTTCAATTATTTTTACTGGCTCTGCCTCCACGCTATTTAAAAGTGAAAGGTAGATGGAGCTAAAATCACCTAAAGGTATAAGTGAAAAGAGATTTAAAAGTTTTCCTTTGCCAAAAGATTTGTACTCTTTAAATTTCCATCCCTTGCTTTTCAGAAACTCCTCACTTACATCAATCCTTTTACTCATCCTTTCAGAATCATACTGGTCTCTTAAGATTATAAAAATAAGTTCCTCTTTAAATAAGTTGGAATCCCATGAAACTGTTTCATTATGATTTAATTCAGGAAAATATTGATCATACGCTGGATTTTTTGAATTTTCATTTATCTCCTGTTTCCATCTTAAGGCAACAGGTTTAAGGGAAAAAGAGGAATAAATCACAGGAATTTTGCCATACATTGCCTCTGCCAATCTTTTTGCTTCGTTATCTTTCTTTTTAAAAGGTTCATACAAAGATGGAAGTAAGTCAAAGAACTCCTCTTCTCCAAAATCCTTTTCCACGAAATTTTTGAGAGTGTAGTAGATGGGATAGAATAGGAATGGAAGAGCCATTCTTGGAGGATAACCAGAAGGTATCTTGAAAAATGTATATTTATCCCTTGTGAATTCTTCCAATTGTCCATCAGATGAAATTGCAACAATACTTGCTCCTCTCTTAACACCGTCTTCAAGAGAGGAAAGAACTTCTTCTGTATTACCTGAATAGGAAACAAGTATAAGCAGTGTTTCCTCATTTACAAATTCTGGTAGAGAGTAGTATTTACTTATAGTTATAGGTATTTTTATGCTATCCCTAAAGAGTGAAAGAATAAAATCGCCAGAGAATCCAGATCCTCCCATTCCAGAAATAACTATATTCCTTATGCTTGATATGCTCTTTAATTTAATTTCAGTTTGCTCAGATATCTTCTTTGCTTCTTTAAAATTCTTTGGAAATTCAAATAAAATTTCAAACATGGTTCCTCCTTATTTTTCCATTATATAATCTATAAGTCCCCTGGATTTCTCTTCTATTATCTTAAAAATAGCTCTATCCTTTGATTCAAAGTAAAATCTTATAACATTTTCTGTTCCAGATTTTCTTAAGAGCACCCATGAAACACCATCTTCAAATTTTATAAG
>CAZNRO010000036.1:1805-10154 GCA_964575745.1 uncultured Caldisericota bacterium
TCCTCTCCACCTATAAATATCTTCTCATCTCTTATAAGCATACCTATGTATTTAAAACCAACAGGGGTTTCATAAAGGGGGATATCAAAGTAAGATGCGATTTCATCTAAAAGTCTTGTAGTAGAAACAGTTCTTCCTATACCAAGCTTTTTTTTCGCACTCTTTTCCCATTGAGGAATAAGGAAATAAGATATTATAGAAATAACCTCGTTAGGAGTTATAAAGGAGCCATCTGAAGATATCACTCCAAACCTATCACTATCTCCGTCAAGGGCTAAACCAATAATTGCTCCTTCTTTTTTTACACGCTCTTTCAAGTCCGTAAGTTCATGCTTATATGGAACCGGTTCAAGACCGCCAAAGAATGGATCAATAGAGTCGTGTATCAGTTTTATATTTGTAAAATCTTTAAATAGTTCTTTTACATATCTTGTACCTGTCCCAAATAGAAGGTCAAATATCACAGGTTTTTTGAAACTAAAATCAAAGGGAAAAAGTCTTTTTATAGAAGATGTATATTCCTTTAATGGATCGAAAACCTCTATAATTCCTGATTTAACATAATCATCAAATTCCCCCTTAGTTTTCATAGAAGAAGAATGAGGAATAAAACCCTCTATCATTTTCGTTACTTCTGGCTCCGCTGGTCCCCCCCAGGGAGGTGAGTACTTTATTCCTGAATAGTAGAAAGGGTTATGGGAAGCTGTTATATTCACGCCTCCGCCAGTACTTTTTTTTATTATTTCAAAACTTATAACTGGAGTGGGAGTGGGGTGCTCTGTAAAAAAAACCTTAATATTATTTTCGGCAAAAATGGTGGAAACAGTCATGGCAAATTCTTTTGATAAAAATCTTGTATCATAGCCTATAACAATTCCATTTTTGTGGTAACCCTTTTCCTTCATAAATTTTATTATGGCTCTTGTTACCTTTCTTACATTTGGAAAAGTAAAATCCTCGGCAATTATTCCTCTCCATCCAGATGTGCCAAATTTTATTTCTTTATCCATGATTCAATCCTTTCTTTGGTTTCCTTCATTCTCTTTCTTTCTTTCTCTTCCTTAATAAAACTTGAGTATATGTGAATTACAGCCCTATCGCTATCTGGTAGTACAAACACAAACCCATCTTCTTCTCTAAACTTCACACCTTCAATTAATTCTGATAGATCAGCTGTTTTCTCAGATAGGTTTCTCATTACTCTTCCCTTAAGTTCCCACGGACATGGAATTTCTATGTGACTGGGATCTCTCTTTGGAGTTCCCTTCTTTAATTCATTTAAATCTCCATCAAACCTGGATAGAAGCTCTATGAGTTTTCCAACACTGTACATACCATCAAAGAATGGAAGGAAATTTGAGAATATGAACCCACCCATCAAATCTACTGCTATATCTGTTTTTGAAGCCTCTCTTATAATGTTTCGGGACAGCGTGGATGACCAGCGTATTCCTATATTCAGTGATTTTATGTACTGCTCAAGTTCAAAGGATGCATTTACAGGAAGAGTAACAGAAAACTCCTCTTTCTCCCTTTTTAATAACTTCAAAAATATAGCAACAAGTCTTGTATTTGACAGTATTTCTCCTGTAGCATCTATTCCAAAAATCTTTTCTCCACCAGCATCAAGAAGCACACCAAAGTGGGCATCAAGAGATTTTACCACTGAGGAAACCTTGTTGAGTGCCTCTTTGAATTCTGATAATGACCTTACAGATCTCTTACCATCCATATATGCATTCAAAGAAACTATTTCAAGACCAAAATCACCTATTATTGCCGGGAAGAACAACACTGGTGTACCATAGGAATAATCAATTACAAATTTAAGACTTGAATTCTTAATACTCTTTACATCTAAATTGTCAAGATAAAATTCCCTGTAAGATTCCACCACCCTTGGTGGAATATCCAAGTGGCCTATATCTTCCATACTTGCTCTGTTAAATTCTTCTCTAAAAAATAATCTTTCAATAGATTTTTCCTGACCAGGTGAGATATCGTATCCTGATCTATCAAAGAACTTTATATTTATAAAGTTTGGATCAAAAGGAGACCTCTTAACATGAAGTCCACTACTTCCATTTAAACTCTTTATGGCAAATCTCACAAGAGGAACAGGAGATGCTCTAAGATCAAGTACATCAACACCTGTGGCCATTAAGCCTGCTATAAGTGCTCTTTTTATCATTCTTGATGATTCGTGGGCATCTCTTCCTGTATACACAACAGCACCCTTACCAAGAAATGTGCCATAAGCACATCCGAGTTTCGCAGCAAACTCAGGAGTTACCTCAACATTATTTACTCCGAGTATTCCATATGATCCAAAAAGGGACCTTGTCCATACTTTACCCCACACAAGACTGCTTGTTACCACAGCTCCATCTTCCACAATTTTATTGGGCCATATGGATATTGTTGGTCTTAACTTAGCCTCTTTTCCTATCTCACAATCATCTGAGACGGTGTTATCCCCCTCAAGAATAGCACTTTCTCTTATCTTTACTCTTCTACATATTACAGAATTTATTATTTTACAGTTCCTTTCTATTGAAGTACTGTCCCATATAATAGAGTTTTCTATAAGAGTTCCGTCTTCTATCTTTACATTATCTCCAATAAAAGAGTTTGTTATTTCTGCAACTCCCACATTAACATTCTTCCCGATGACAACTGCCCCGTGGAAATCTTTAATATCTTTTATATGAGAGTTTTCACCAACCCATACATCACTTCCAATCTTTCCCACTCTTCTTCCCTCAATTTCTATATCAACCCTCCCTCTCAAAATATCCATATGGGCTCTTTTGTATTCCCTTATGTTTCCTATATCTCTCCAATAACCATCTGAAATAAAACCAAAGAGAGGAAGTTTCTTTGAAAGAATTTGAGGAAACAGGTTTTTAGAGAAATCAAATTCCTTTCCTTCAGGAACAAACTCAAAAATATCCGGTTCAAGCACATATATACCGGTGTTTATGGTGTCAGAGAAAACTTCTCCCCATGACGGTTTCTCAAGAAATCTTTTAATCCTTCCCTTTGTATCGGTTATAACTATTCCGTATTGAAGTGGATTCTCAACTCTTGTAAGGGTAATTGTGGCAAGAGACTTATTGTCTTTATGAAAAGAAATAACCTCTGAAAGATTAAAATCTGTAAGAACATCGCCAGAGATAACAAGGAAAGTCTCTTTTAATTTGCCCCTTGCCAGTCCAACAGCTCCTGCAGTACCTAAATCCTCTTCACTTGTAACATAATCAATTTTTACCCCAAACTCTTTTCCGTCTTTAAAGTAATCCTTTATTAATTGTGGCTGATGATAAAGGATAACAATTATATCTTTAAGATTGTGTCTCTTTAGAAGCTTTATTATATGAACCATCATTGGTTTATTTGCAAGAGGAACCATGGGTTTTGGTATATTTACAGTTAAGGGCCTTAATCTTGTGCCAAACCCCCCAGCCATTATCACAACTTTCATTTTATTCCTCCTTCAACCTCCTGTATAAGTTTAAATATTCCTTTGCAGATGAATCCCACGAATAATCACAATTCATCCCAATCTCCTGAATTTTTTTATAAGACTTACCTTCCCTAAATATCTTTACCCCTCTCTCCACTGATTTAATAAGGTCAAAGGAATCATACTCATCAAAGCTTATACCATTTCCACAATTAGTTTTCTCATGATAGTCCTGAATTGTATCCTTAAGTCCCCCTGTTCTTCTAACTATGGGAACAGTTCCATATCTTAATGCAATCATCTGACCCAAACCACATGGCTCAAACTTTGAAGGCATAAGAAAGAAATCACTGGCAGCATATATTCTATGCGCAAGACCCTCATCAAACTTTATAAGTGGAATGAATTTACTCCTGTATTTTTCTCCTAAAGACATAAGCTTTTCTTCAAACTTCTTATCTCCTGTTCCAAGAAGAACAAAGTTAAGTGGAAGTTTCATAATATCATCAAAGCCTTCTATTAAAATATCTATCCCCTTCTGAGAAACGAGTCTCGAGATCAGAGAAAATAGGGGTAAAGATAAGGGAAAATTTAGATTTAGCTCTTCAAAGAGAAGCTTTTTATTTTCCAACTTCTTATTATCAATGCTATCCTTTCCATAATTTACTTTAATGAATTTATCCACCTTTGGATTCCAGTAGGAATAATCTATTCCGTTGATAATACCAAACAATTTTCTTCTTACCTTCCTGAGTATCCCTTCAAGTCCAAAACCATATTCCTTTGTTTGAATTTCCTTCGCATAGGAAGGAGACACGGTGGTTACACAATCTGAAAAGAGTATTCCACCTTTTAAATAATTTACATTGCCGTAAAACTCCAGACCATCTATTGTAAAAAGTGACGGTGGAATAGAAATCTCCTTCAAAACATCTTTTGGAAAGATGCCCTGATAACCTATGTTGTGTATCGTAAGAACTACCTTCTCTTTACTATTTGGATAGAATAGCTCTTTATACACTGGAAGAATAGATGTTTGCCAATCATGAACATGAATTACATCAATATCTCCCTTTTTAACTATAAAATCAAGGCTTACCTTAGAAAAGAAGGCAAACCTTATATAATTATCAGGATAATCCCCCTCTTTTGTGTTATACGGAGAATCCCTTAGGAAAAATTCATCATTTTCAATAAAATATACCTGAGCTTCCTTGTGTTTGTATATTGAAAAAGGGAGGGCTCTTTCACCTATTTTTACATCTCCCTTCTCTACAAGCTCAAGCTCCAGATTCTTATCTTTTATTGTTTTATAAAGTGGGAGAATAAGAATAGTATTAAATCCCAGCTTAGTTAAATAGACAGGTAAAGTTCCTGCTACATCACCAAGTCCACCTGTTTTTATGTAGGGTACTGCTTCAGGCACAACAAATGCTATTTTCATAATTCTATCTCCCGTAGATACATAGCTGCATCTTCTGGTTTTGTAGGATTTATGTAAAAACCTGTACCCCATTCAAATCCTGCAACTTTTGTTAGCCTTGGCATTATCTCCATATGCCAATGATAGTAAGGTAGATTCAGTTCATCTGTGGGAGAGGTGTGAATTATAAGATTATATGGTGGATCATTTAAAGCTATCGTAAGTCTCTGAAGAGTTCTCTTTAAAACACGAGAAAGGCTTGCAACCCCTGCTCTTGTAATCTCTGTATAATCACATGAATGTTTCTTTGGCAAAATCCATATTTCAAAGGGAAATCTTGGAGCAAATGGAACAAATGAGACGAATTCTCCATTCTCCTCAACAAGTCTTTCTCTTTCTCCCAGTTCCTGATTTAAAATATCGCAAAACACACATCTATCTTTATAATCGTGGTAAAGCTTTGAACCATGAAGTTCTTGTTTGACCCTTACAGGAACAATAGGTAAGGCTATTATCTGGGAGTGCGGATGTTCAAGGGATGCTCCTGCTTGAGATCCTTTGTTTTTGAATATAAGAATATATTTAAATCTCTTATCCCTCCTTAAATCAAGCATTCTGTCTCTCCACGCCCACAAAACTTCTTCTATCTGTTTTTCTGGCATTTTGTGCATTTCTTCAAAATGATTTGGAGTTTCAATAACAACTTCATGGGCACCAATTCCATTCATCATATCATACATACCCACCCCTCTTTTATTTAGCTCTCCTTCAATTCTAAGTGCGGGGTATTTATTGGGAACAACACGAATCCACCATCCCTCTTCATCCTTTTTTGTTCCAGGTTTCCTGTAAGCCATTATCTCTGGAGGAGTCATCTTCTCATTACCTGGTTCAAAGGGACACTTTGAAAGATCTGCTTCCCTCTTCTTCTCCTCTTCTACCTTATAGTCATGTGGCCTCAATGCCCTTTCAGTAGATATAATAACCCATCTTCCTATGACAGGATCCTTTCTCAGTTCTGGCATACTCTACCTCCTTAAGTCCTCTATCCTTAAATCTTTAAATATAAAATCTTCTGTTTCAATCTCATCTAAATTAACAATTTCCTTCTTTATCCCCTTTATAAGCTCAACAATCTTTATAAATTTTCTTCTGTGTTCCAAAAATCTCTCCTTTCCATATTCCTTCGCCTGAGAAGTGGTGACAAGGAATGGCCAATCTGAGCTCAATTCAAGCAGAAACTCCCTAAGAAGTAAAGAACCTTCCTTTCCTGAAAGTTTATGAAATAAAGACTTAAATTCATCTTCATCTTCATGTATCATATCCCACATCCATGAAGTCTCTGAATTATACCATGTGTAATGAAACCCTCCAAGTCCCCATGAACTCTCTCTAAATAATCCCTTGCTTTTTGCTCCAGTTTTTATAAAATCTGAAGGAGAAACTGAATCAACAGCTTCATCTTCACTTATAAGAGACAGGATTTCCTTTAACCACAGAGGACCTTCATACCACCAATGACCAAATAGTTCTGTATCATATGCTGAAAGAATTATTCCTTCTATTCCGCTTTGTTTATAAAAAGAAGAGAGTTTCTCCTTTAAAAGAGAAACAAAGTGATGGGCATGAACTTTTATCTTTTCCCTTGCCTCATCAATGCTATACACTTTCTTCTCTCCAAGAGGAACATTTTTATCTGTTATCTTCCAATACTGGAAACCTGAAATCTCAAATTTCTTATGGAATTCTCTATAGACTCCGTCCCCTGGATAACCAAAATCCCTTGACCACACCTGCTCACTGGTTGATGGGTTTCTTAAAAAGACATATATATCCTCTTTTATCTCGTATGGAAGAAATGTCTTTGACTCAGGGGGAAGTTTCAATTTCGGAAGCCTTCTTCCATATTCCATAACAACCCCTTCACCCTCAACAAGCGAATGCGCATCCAGTATAAAATATTTTATTCCATTCTCTTTAAGAATTTCTTCCACACCGGGTTTATACCCGCATTCAGGCAGCCAGAATCCAAAAGAAGATCTACCTATCCAATTTCTATGAATTGTTACTCCGCTCTTTATCTCCGCTTCTCGTGATATATCGTTTTTTAAAAGTGGAAGATAGGCATGCGTTGCAGCAGATGTTATTATCTCTACAAAACCTGCCCTTTCAAGGGACACAAAACCTGAAACTATATCTTCATTTAGAGAGACAAAGAGATTTCTTATATCTTCAATCTCCTTCAGATAATACTCTGTGAGGCTTACATAGGTAGAATTACCCTTAAAATGAACAAGATCTTTCTTACCAAGTTCTTCCTTTTGATCAAGATACTCAAGAAATTTTTCCTTAAAGTAATAAGATTTTAATTGTTCAAGAAGAACCGGAGTTAACCCCACAACAATCTTAAATTTCTTTCCCTCCTCTACTAACTCATTTAACACCTTAAGAAGGGGCAGATAGGTATCAAAAACTGTCTCAAAAAGCCATTCCTCTCCAAAAGGCCATCTTCCCTTCCCAAGACAGAACGGAAGATGGGTGTGAAGAACAATGCTAAACTTTCCTTTCATTTTAATTCTCCTAATTTTATTTTTATTTTATTATATTCTTCCTTCAAGGGAAAGACCAAAAATAGAGTGATACCTTGATATATCTTTTCAATACCAGAGGGAGAATTAGAAACTGTGTATATTGGTTCAAATCTAAACAATGCTTCTTTGCTGAGTTCTATGGAAAGTCTATCCTTTTTGGATATTACAATAGAAGTTCCTCTCTCTACCATCTCAATATCTTCAATCGGAATACTTAAATTTAACTCCGTTACATAGAAATTACTGATTTTATTTATAGTAACTGTAGCTTCTATAAAATCTTCCTCAATCACAAACTCTTTAATCAGTCCTTTTCCTCTAAAAAGAAGTCTGTTTTTTGAAACTTCGTAGTCATACATGTCGAGACAAGGTTTACTTTTACCTATTTCCTCAATAGAATTTAGATGATGATCCAGAAAGCTTTCCTTTGTATATGAATCAAATTTAAGATACTCAAGTGCGTCTTTATCTTTTAATCTGAAAATCTCGTGTATTGTTTTGACTCCGTCACCATCAGTGGTTTCTTCTTTGGGTATATCCAGATGATAACTCTCCTTATATCTTGTCATAACATCTGTTAGATTTCTTCCCAATAAAATATCATCCAGCTCTACTAACCTGCCACCCCTTCTATCGAAAAACAGCATAAATCTTTCATTCCTGTATATAATTTCTTTGACACCGTCTTTATTGTAATCTTCAACATAGAATCCAGTTTTTCTTTTGCTTTCTCTTTCAGCAGTGATTATTTCTCTGTAAATTGCGTCTCTTAGATGTGGAAGGTAGAGTCCGCCAAAAATTCCATGCCAATAAGCACAATTACAACCGCTTCTCAAATAATGAATATAGGCATTAGAATTTTTTGAAAT
>CAZNRO010000037.1:0-9667 GCA_964575745.1 uncultured Caldisericota bacterium
CCTTTCTTCTCTCCAGAGAGAGCTTATATAATCCTTTTCCCTTATATAGGAAGGTTTATTCGGTCCACAGGGAACAAATAAATCACCTACATTCTCTTTGCCGACCTCTCTTATTTCCATTTTCCCTCCTTATTAATTAAAGTATATTACAAATATCATTTTGAGTTCCTCAAATTGACCTTTATTTTTGCTAAGCCTTATTAAAAGATTCTTCTATTCTTTTTTCTTTAACACTTCTTTCCTCCTTTATCCAAAATCTATAGGTTATACCCTTATGAGGATCCCTCCCTTTTAAAAAGAGACCTTCCTACAAAATAGAGGAAAAGAAGGAAGAATATTCCCACAAAGACCATGCCGTTTTTTGGGTTTAAAAAACATAAGAGTATAAAAAATAGTAAAGATCCAGAGATAAAGTGATATATATGTTTATTGGTAACATTACTATTTAAAATCTGGGTGATGAAGAAGAGAGCCATAAATATTATAAAAGTTATCTGAGAAAAAATTGTTATTAAGTCATTAATTTTGAGTGTGGCAAAAACATATGGTAGAAACAGGTTTATTCCCTGAGATAGAAAACCAACTATTCCAAACCAGATGGAGGAGAGAATTCTTGTTTTTGTTGAAACGATTCTCTTATCCTTAAAAAGAAATGAAATATATATAAGCAAGAAAACAGAGAGAAGAGAAGACACTGAAAGAATTGGGCTTGGATAAAAAGGCTTTATTTTTCCTCCAAGTTTTGTTCCAGCGAATATAAAACCAACCAGGGTAATAAATATTAAACCAAGGGTGGTGTAAATAAATCCCTTTCTGTTTAAGAGAGGTTTGTTTTTGTAGGCAGGCCACAGGAGATCAACTATTTTAATTGGTATCAGTGTGCTGATTGTAGAATGGAAGAAGATAAGCATGATTGTCCATGGCCACTGAATTCCAAGATACATCCCGTATGCTGAGAGAGTCTGAAGGTCTTCCCAGCCAGGATTAAAGAAAGATTTTGTAAGCAACCCTTCTTCAATAATTCCATAGGCTACTGCCAGAAATATGATACTCCACTGGAGATTCCACCTTACTCTGAGTTCTCTTATAAGTAAAGCGCCAAAACCATAAAGAAGAATAAGTGTTAGCAAAGTCAAAGGGTTAAAGAATTCTCCGGGTGGAGATGAAGAAGATAGAAGTTCTCCCAATGCTGGAGATAATAAAATTAAAAAAATAAAAATTTTTAACTCTTCTTTTAAATTAAATTTCATCTTATTTTGTAGAGAGCGAAAAATAAAGCTTCCGTTATAGTTTATTAGATGCTACAACTTGGGCTTCGGTAGCTCCTCCCCTTTTATATGTACAATAAATTTTAATGCTTCCTCTACTTTTTTTTCTTCCCCTTCTATGCCAATTACGATAGATCCTTCATCTTCCCAGAGACCCTCTTTTGCAATAAGCATTGATTCAACCCCAAAGAGTATTTTAAATGCGTCTATTTCAGTTATGGCTTTAACATTTACCAATGGGAAAAGCCCCGAAGATTTACCTGTAGAGTAGTCAAAGGCATCAATTTTTGCAAAGCGGGACGCTTCAATGACATCAGGGATAAGTTTTCCTATGCTTATGGGAGATATCCAGGTTACACCTCTTGATAGCATTATTCCAATATATCTACCAACGGTTCCCCCCTCTCTATCTGCAACAAGTA
Source organism: uncultured Caldisericota bacterium (assembly GCA_964575745.1). GTDB lineage: Bacteria > Caldisericota > Caldisericia > B22-G15 > B22-G15 > B22-G15. The sequence continues at coordinate 1,691 of CAZNRO010000037.1, forward strand.
CTCCCACATTTCCTTCTGTGTCTATAGCATTCCCACCCTTAATAAAAACATCCCCTTTAGTCATTTTCTTAGCTACTTTTTCTGGGTCTTTCTCTGTAAGTTTACCGTTAATCAAAATAAACGGTGGGAGTCGTTTTTCCCTTGGCAAGACGTTAAGTATCCCTTCCCCTATAAAGCCTGCAAGATATCTTTCTTTCTCTATCTTCCTATCAATTAATTCTTCTACCACATAGGCACATGTTGAGCCTCTTGCAATATAAACAATTCCTCTGTCTAGAACCCCCATACCCTCTAATAACTTCTTAACACCCCTTGCTATAAGCCTCTTAGACATGGAAGGCCTTAATACAAGTTCTGCTTTAGCCATTTTTGTTTATCTTCTCCTCCCTCCCTTCAATTCATCCTGTAGTTTTTTAAGTTCCTCCCATTTGCCCTCTGCAGCAAGTTTTGCCTGTTCTGGCCATGTTGTTGGATCAACAATTCCTCTAATTCCTTTACTCTCCAAAAGTTTTTTTATATCTTCTGGTTCCTTATCCCCCAGATCTTTAAATGTTTTGATTCCATGCTCTTTAAGTATCTGTGATACCTTTGGTCCAATTCCCTCAATAATCTTAAGGTCATCTTCTTTAACCTCTTCTTTCTTTATTACCTCTTTTGTTCTTTCCTTTAATTCTGTAGGTTCAATCCTCTTCTCTTCCTCTTTTGGCTTTTCTGCCTCAGAAGGTTTAAACATTATCCATATTAGAAAGATTATAATGGCAATTATTATAATTAGCCAAATCCACCATAAAATACCCTTTCCACCTTGTGCGTTTGAAAAACCCATAGATAGGAAACTAAAAATAATTAAACCGGTAAAGATTTTGAACCTTTCAAGCATGATACCTCCTCACTTCCTCCTTTTTTATTTTTTGATAAAATTTTTACTGTTCGGTTCAATTATATTTTAGCAAAATTTCTTTCAATTAGAAGTCCATTGTGTATCTGGAAAACTTTATAAATTTTATGTCTTTATTGCAAAAAGAGGAAGGAACCATGACTGTCATTGTGCTACCTTCTTTATCAAAACTTTTCACTACCCCGAGAGAGACAGAGAATCTATTCTTATCAAGAAGAGAAATCAGTGTACCGGGTGGTGGAATTTCATAGTTAAGGTCAATACCAAGTAGGTTTTTGTCTGAAAAAACAATCCTAATGATTCTTTCTTCTTTAAAGTATTCTTTAAACCTTTCTTCCCTATATTTAATCCTTTCCTCTCTGCTTCTTTGAGATGCGTGTGGTGAAGGTTTAAGTCTTATTATCTTTTTCTCGCTGTATATAAAAGGCTTTACAAGATTTTCTCTTTCTTTATCTTCTTCAAAAAGGATAATAAAATCAGGATTGATTATCTCAATTTTTGCTTCCTTTAGAATTTCTGCAACAGGCCCATCCACGAGTCCTGTGGTGTCAACAAGAAGATAGTCTATTCTGTGTTTTTCAGATTCTTTCGTAAGCTTTTCTGCACCAATGAGCATCTGTAGAAGGTATCCCTTTGGAGAAACAGAGCCGATAAAATAGAGTTTTTCAGGTTTTATCTCACTGAAAGACTCTATTTCTTTATTTATTATGCCAAAACCAACAGTGGTGGGTGGACCTATGCTTGATTGTCCAATGTCAAAATCCAACATGCCAACTCGTTTTCCCTTCTTTATAAGAAAGTTTAAAATAAACAATAGAAAGGTCGTTTTTCCAGAGTCAGAAGCTCCAATTACAACAAGTTTCCTCCCTTTTCTTTCAAAAAGCTCAGCTATCTCTGTCCATTCTTTAGAAGGTTTTATCTCCATTATATTTGCTGTAGATTTCGAATTTAATAGCTCTCTCCCGGTTTAAGAATTATACATCTTGAATTTGTCTCTTCCTCTACCTTCTTCTTGAATTCTTCTGGATCCTTCTTTATAACAGGAAAGGCACTGTAGTGCATTGGTATTACAACTTCAGGTTTGAGTAAGCTTACTGCATATACTGCATCGTCTATATCCATTGTGTAGTTTCCTCCAATGGGAAGGAGAGCCACATCTATTTTATTCCTCTCTCCTATAAGTTTCATGTCCATGAATAGACCTGTATCTCCAGCATGGTATATTGTTCTATCCTTAAGCTTTATTACATATCCACACGGATTTCCTGTATAGATTATTTCGCCATCCTTAATCACTGAAGAGCCATGATGCGCAATGGTCATTGTAAGTTTTCCAAAGGGAAAGGTGAATGTTCCACCAATATGCATTGTGTGAACATTTTTTACTCCCTCTCTTTCTATGTATACTCCAAGCTCGTAAGGAGCAACAACTAAACCTCCACTCCTTTTTGCAATTTCTACTGTATCCCCAAGATGGTCTCCATGACCGTGGGTAACAAGTATGAATTTTGGATTAACCTCCTCAGGTTTTACAGGGGAGTCAGGATTTCCAGATAAGAATGGATCAATTAGTATATCTCCAGCCTCACTTTTAATTAAAACTGCCGCATGCCCAAGATATGTAATTATGCTCCTCATCCTATCACCTCCAGATTAATTATACAATTTAATTTTAAAAAAGGCGTTTGCATCTTCACAAATCTCCCTTTTCTTGATAAAATCTTAACAGTCTAATCAAAAACTAAAAGGAGGAAGAATTGATGAGAGTTGTAATTGTAGGAGGAGTTGCTGGTGGAGCAGCAACAGCTACAAGGTTGAGAAGACTTAATGAAGAGTGTGAGATAGTAATGTATGAGAGAGGAGAGTATATTTCCTTTGCAAACTGTGGACTTCCCTACTATATAGGGGGTGTTATTAAGGATAGGGAGGGGATAATTGTAGTCACAGAAAAGGAGATGAGAAAAAAATATAACATTGATGTAAGGACGAAACATGAGGTAATCTCCATTGATAGAAAGAACAAGAAGGTAAGAGTGAGGAAGCTTGATACAGGAGAAGAATTTGAGGATTCATATGATTTCCTCGTTCTCTCTCCGGGTGCAAATCCAGTAAAACCTCCCATACCTGGAATTGATAGTGATAAGATATTTACACTGAGAACAATTCCTGACGCAGACAGAATTATTGCTGAAATAGAGAAAGGAAGTAAAGAGGCTGTTGTCGTTGGCGGTGGTTTTATTGGTATTGAGGTGGCTGAAAATTTAAAGGAGAGAGGGCTAAATGTTCATATAGTAGAGATGCTACCACAGGTTTTGTCCTTCCTTGACAGAGAGATGGCGGAGTTTGTACATGAAGAGCTCATATCCAAAGGAGTTAAGCTCCATCTTGGTTCTGCTGTTAAGGAATTTAGGGATAAAGGAGATAGGATAGATGTAATCCTTGAAAATGGAAAAACTCTCTCTGGTGATTTTGTTGTTTTTGCCATAGGAGTTAGACCAGAGATAAAGCTTGCAAAGGATGCCGGACTTTCCATAGGTAATTTCGGTGGAATAAAGGTCAATGAGAGAATGCAGACATCTGATCCATACATATACGCCGTAGGTGATGCAATTGAGATACCCCATTGTGTCGTTGACATAAAGGTGAGGATTGCCCTTGCTGAGCCTGCTACAAAGGAAGCAAGGGTTGCTGCAGATAACATCTGCGGTATTGACTCTAAATATGATTGCGCCATGGGAACATGTGTAGTTAAGATATTTGACCTTGCCGCTGGTGCCACTGGTTTGGGTTCCCATCTGTTGAGAAAATTGGGAATTAAATACGACTCTCTGTATGTATGGGGACACAGCCATGCAACATACTACCCCGGTGCTGAACCTGTATACATAAAGGTTCTTTACTCACCAGAGGATAAAAAAATTCTTGGTGCACAGGTGGTTGGATATGATGGAGTGGATAAAAGAGTGGATGTTCTTGCAACAGCTATGAAGTTTGGAGCAAATTTAGTTGATGTGAAGGATTTGAATCTTTCTTATGCACCACCATTTGGATCAAGTAAAGACCTTGTAAACTATGTAGGCTTTGTTGCAGAAAACATATTCAGAGGAGTGTCTCCCTCAATATCTCCTTATGAGGTAGATGGCTATATTAAGAAAGGTGCTATCCCTCTTGATGTAAGAAATAGAGAAGAACTTGCCACTGGAAAAATTGAAGGCTCTATCAACATCCCTCTTCCTGAGCTTAGAGAGAGATTAAATGAACTTGATAAAAATAAGACATATCTAACCTACTGCAAGGCAGGACTTAGAGGTTACATAGCTCAGAGAATCCTTTTAGGAAATGGATTTAAAGCACTTAACATTAGAGGAGGGTATGACCTCTATAAGAATTCCATTAAAGATAGAATTGGAGTATAATCAAGAAAAGAGAACTCTTTATAGAGAGGTGATGCTTTGATTAAAAGGTATCTTGATAAAGAACCAAAGATAGACAAGAATGCATGGATTGCTGAAAGTGCAGATGTTATAGGAGATGTAGTTGTTGAGAAGGGGGTGAGCATTTGGTATGGTGCGGTGATAAGGGCAGATCTCTCAAAGGTTGTGATTAAAGAGAATTCCAATGTTCAGGACAACTCAATCATTCATGTTGATAGTGATAAACCAACAATTATTGAAAAAGGTGTTACTGTTGGACATGGTGCAATTCTACATGCCTGTGAAATTGGAGAAAACTCTCTCATAGGAATGGGTGCCATAGTGCTCTCCGGTGCAAAAATAGGAAAGAATTGCATTATTGGTGCCGGTGCGTTAATTCCAGAGGGAAGAGAAATTCCCGATAATTCCCTTGTTCTTGGAATTCCGGGAAAAGTGATAAGAAAAATTACTGATGAAGAGGTGGAGAAGTTAAAGGAGTCAAGTAAAGAGTATCTGAAATTAAAGAAAAACCATGAAGCCATGTAAATTAAGGCTCCCGATTTGGGAGCCTATTTTTTTATGAGGTGAAGATGGGCCTTAAAGAGAGAATTGAAGTTGCGAGGGGTGAGAGAGAGGGAGATGTTTTACTTAAAAATGCAAAAATCGTAAATGTTTTTGATTTATCCATTGAGGAAGGGGATATCATAATTTATGAAGGCGAAATTGTAGGTATTGGTGATTATAAACTTGCAAAGGAGACATATGATCTTAAGGGATACTATGTATCACCTGGACTTTTTGATTCTCACATGCACATTGAAAGTACTCTCCTTATCCCTGGTGAATTTGCAAAGGCAGTTATTCCCCAGGGAACTCTCTATGTTATAGCTGATCCGCATGAAATTGCCAATGTTTCGGGTGTTAGGGGAATAAAGTTTATGCTTAATGCTACAGAGAGTCTTCCAATGGATATATTTTTTATGCTTCCCTCTTGTGTTCCGGCTTCTCCTTTTGAAACATCTGGAGCAAGGCTTTTAGCAGAGCATTTGTATCCATTCATGTCTCATCCAAGAGTTCTTGGTCTTGGAGAGGTTATGAATTTTCCCGGTGTCATAAATGGAGATAAAGAAGTTCTAAAAAAATTAGAATTATTCAAGGAAAAAATCATTGATGGACACTCTCCATTCCTTATGGGTAAAAACTTAAATGCCTATCTTACAGGTGGAATTGGTTCTGATCATGAATGCACGAATCTTCACGAGGCAAAGGAAAAACTTAAAAGGGGAATGTGGATAATGATAAGAGAGGGAAGTGTTGCAAAGGATTTGAACGCACTTTACTCACTTATAGATGAGAAAACTTACTCAAGGATCCTCCTCTGCACTGATGATAGGCATCCGGGAGATTTAATCACAGAAGGACACATAAATTCCATAGTGAGAGAACTGGTTAAAAAAGGTGTTGACCCCCTTCTCTCCATAAGACTTGCAACATTAAATCCCGCAACGTACTTTAAGCTCAAGAAAAGAGGGGGAGTGGCTCCAGGGTATTTCGCCGATGTCGTGGTATTCTCAGATTTAATTAATTTCGAACCAGTCCTCGTATTTCACAAAGGAAAACTCGTTGCAAAGGACAGGAAGCCCCTGTTTGATTATGAGAGAACAAAATCTGAAGGAGGGGTTAAAAACACAGTTAATGTGAAAACCATGACCTATGAAAAACTCATGGTTAAGAGAAATGGAGAAAAGATGAATGTTATAGGAGCCATAGAGAATTCTCTTATCACAGAGAGATACGAACTTGAGCCGAAAGTTGATGGGGATAGTGTGATAGCAGATACAAGTAGAGATATACTAAAGATTGCCGTTGTTGAAAGACATAAGGCAACTGGAAATGTTGGTGTTGGCTTTATAAAAGGTTTTAAGTTAAAAAGGGGTGCCATTGCATCAACCATCGCTCATGACAACCACAACATAATAGTTGTTGGAACGAACGACAAGGATATGCTTCTATCCATATTTGCACTTGAGTCTCATGGTGGAGGCATCTGTGTTGCCAAAGATGGAAAGATTCTTGGTTTGCTTCCACTCCCCTTTGGAGGTCTTATGACAGACATGCCAGCCCATGAAGTAGATTCAGAGTTTAAGAAACTTGTAAAGATTACAAAGGATCTTGGTTGTCCAATGGATGACCCATTTATGACCCTTTCCTTTATGGCACTTCCCGTTATACCGCACCTTAAGATAACGGACCTTGGGCTTGTGGATTCAGACAAGTTCAAAATTATATCCCTATGGGATACAGGAGGATAAAAATGAAGCTTATTAAGAACGGGATGGTTTTCTTTGAGGGGAAATTAAATAACTATGATATTTTAATTGACGGGGAAAAGATTGTTGGTATAGGTAAGTTTAGTTCAGATGGTAAGGATATAATAGATGCCACTGGTTTAATGATCCTTCCGGGTGGAGTTGACATGCATGTTCACTTTAATGATCCCGGATACACCCACAGGGAAACATTCAAAACGGGAAGCATGGGTGCAGTATCAACTGGTGTTACAACAGTTGTTGACATGCCATGCACTTCAATTCCTCAGGTGAGAGATGTAAAGTCTCTTCATGAAAAACTTAATGTTATAAGCAAGGAATCCTTTGTGGACTTCTGCTTATATGGCGGAGTGACAGGAGAGGAGATAAGGAAAGGGGAGCTACCGAAATTAAAAGAGCAGTGGGAAGAAGGAGTTATAGGGTTTAAGATATACGGATACTCATCTGCACCAACCTATGAAAGAGTCTCCTACGGAGAGATGAAGGAGCTCTTCTCCTTTGCCAGTGATTTTGATGCTCTATTTACCATACATGCTGAGGATTTTTCCCTTGTTGACCACTTTACAAAACTTATGTTAAAGGAGGGAAGGAAAGATGCCCTTGCCTGGATTCAGGCAAGGGTTTACGAGGCAGAACCCCTGTGCATCTGGGCTTCGTCAAGAATCGCCATGGAGGAAGGTGTTAGACTTCACATAGCACATCTATCCACAGGAGAGGGAGGAGTAATTATTAAGGAGAGAAAAGAGGAAGGGGCAAAGATAACAGTTGAGACGACTCCTCACTATCTACTTCTTTCTGAGGAGGATTTATTGAGGGATCCAATTAAAGTAAAAACCTCTCCCCCTGTGAGAGGAGAGTGGGATAGAGAAACTCTATGGGAGCTTCTTAAAGATGGAACCATTGATGCCATTGCCTCTGATCACTTCTCTGCCAACTGGGAGAAGGAGAAAAATAAGGAAAATATTTTTGAAGTTGGAGCAGGAATTCCTGGTATTGATACGATATTTCCATTAATCTTCTCTGAAGGAGTTATGAAGGGAAAAATAACTTTAAAGAGATTTGTTGAAGTAATAAGCGAGAATCCTGCAAAGATAGTTCACATATATCCAAGGAAGGGAAGGCTTTTTCCCGGTTCAGATGCAGATCTTGTCTTTATAGACACAAAGAGAAAATGGAAGATAAAAGGAGAGAGTTTCTTTAGTAAAGGGAAATATACACCTTTTGAGGGAAGGGAGATTTTTGGTAAGGTTGTTAAGACAATGATAAGGGGAGAGGTTGTCTTTGATTTAGAAAGAGGATTTCTTGTTGAACCCGGCTTTGGAAAATGGATTAAAAG
>CAZNRO010000038.1:0-9599 GCA_964575745.1 uncultured Caldisericota bacterium
TGTGAATTCCTTAAGAAAAGGCATCATCAAAGGATCTTTTATTTTTATAAAATATTTATCTTTTGTTTTATAATTAAACTCTGCATAAGAAAGGAGTGCCTCCCTTGGAGAATCATCTTCCACTACAAATAAATCCATTCTTTCGCCTTCTCTATCAAGAATGTAAGACTTGTCAGCAATATAAAAGTAGTCAATTTTAAGGGAATAGGTCTTTAAAAGTTTCATCCAGTTTTTGGTATCCCTCTCTTTTATTGAAACAAAGACCTTTATGCCTCTTCTTTTCAAATCATTGAGTAAATTTGATAACTCAACGGGATCATCCGGATTTTCAAGTAGAACAGAGGAAGAGGAATAGAAAGAAAGATTCCTTAAGATCTCACTTTCTTCCTTACTGCTCTGGGCAAGAACAATATTTTCTTCTTTTTTTATATTCCCCTCTATCTCAACTTCTTCTTTTTCTCCATTCCAGTAAACAAATAGATTGAGCGCCTCAAGTATAAATCGAATAGGAACAAAAACTCTATCATCTTTTAAAATTGGAGATGAATCAATGCTAAATACTTCTTTATTTATCTCAATTTCTTTCTTTCCCACCCAGAGCTTTATTAATCTCTCTCCTTTTTCTATAGTGACTTCTCCATTATTCCAGGAAACACTACATCCAAAATCTTCACTTATAAATCTTACTGGTACCATTGTTCTTCCTTTTATAATAAAGGGTGGGGTATCAAAAAATTTCTCCTCTCCATCAAATATGTATTTTTTAGAACCAATCTTTATTCTCATAAAAGAAAGGAGCCTTAATGTTGAAGAAGATGGAAGAACAGGAGTTTTTTCATCAAAATAAACCTTTACCTTTGAGATAGGAGAAAAGAAGGTGACTTCATCATAGACAGTTTTTTTAAAATTAATGGGATCAATCTTTAAAACATAAGCTTCGCTGTGCCATTTTTCGTAAAATTTTGAGAGAAACTTGAAGTTCATTCTGTACGTAAGTTTCCCATAAGGCTTAACTTCATTTATAACAGGGATAAATGTGCCAAGTCTAAAAAGTGAGAAATTAACACCCTCCTCCTTACATATCTCTATAGCTCTCTCAATATTTCTTCCTGTATCATTAACACCTATACCACATAGAATTTTTGATACTACTCTTTTCTTTGTGTTTCTTATAATTTTTCTTATCCAACTAACATCCTTTCCATAATTTTTATGATATGCAAGAGGAGAAACAAAGTCAGAAAGTTTTGATAAAGCTTCATAATTCTGTGAAAAGTGAAGAATACCCCATGGGTAGGAATCGTGTCCCTCCTCAGCATAAGAAGAGAAAGAGGAGCCACTCTGAATAAGAACCACTGAGAACATCACCTGTGATGAAATACCTGATATAAAACTTCTTATGTTTCCTGCAAAGTCGGTTACAATCTCGCTTCTTGTTTCTGCCCAGAGAAGTACATCTATATCCTTCTTATCATACAGAGAAAATATATCCCTTCCCTCCCTCATAATGGATAAAATTCTATTCCAGTTACCACCCTTGTTTATAAATCTCTCTTTTTCTTTTTCAGAGTAACCGTAATAGATATTTGGGTATCTTATGTAATCAAGCTGAATTCCATCAGCATCAAAGTTTAAAATAAGCTCTCTAACAATGGTTTTTATATATGAAAGATACCTTTCTGAGGTTAAGTTTACATATCTCAAATCTGGATCCCTGTAAGGATAATAATGGGATCTATCTGGAGAATGGAAACTTGCATCATTTGGATTTTTCTTAAGAAAGTATGGATCAATGGTTACAGGTATATAAAAATGAATCTTTATACCGTAATCTTTAAATATTTTAATTATTCTCCTGAGGGTTCCTTCGTATTTTTTGTAAAGAAGGCTTCCTTCTGCACTTTTCGCAAGAATGAAAACATTTTTAATATCCTTTAAAATAAGAAATCTCGAAAGCTCTTCTACTTCAGTGTTTGTTCTTTCAACAAATGTATCAATATGAATCCATATTCCATTACCTATTATCTTCTCTTTAGAATAACTAAAGGGTGTATTTGAAGTTAAGGTTATTAAAATAAGAATTAGAGTAAAAACTAACCTATTCTTCACCAAGTCTTTCTATTGCCTCCCTTGCAGCTTCTTTCTCTGCCTCTTTCTTACTTTTTCCTTTTCCCAAACCCATAAGTTTACTATTGATATAAACCCCCACCTCAAACTCTTTATTGTGCTCTGGTCCCCTCTCTTCAAGAAGAACATACTCTGGCGTAACTTTAAATTTCTCCTGAGTTATTTCCTGAAGTTTTGTCTTTGTGTCAAGAAATTCAAGGGGGAAAAATCTATCAAGAAGTAAGTTAAAAAACTTTTTAAGGGAAGAGAAAGGGAGTTGCAAATAGAGGGAAGCTATAAATGCTTCGAAAGCATCACAAAGTATTCTCTCCTTCTCTCTGCCTCTATCCAATTCTTCACCTCTTCCAAGAAGAATAAATTCGTTAAGCTCAAGTTTTTTTGCAAGGTAAGAGAGATTTTTCTCACTTATAAGATAGGATCTCTTCTTTGAAAGTTCTCCCTCTTTCTCGTTCGGATATCTTTTAAACAAATATTCTGAAACAAGAAGGTTTACTACAGAATCGCCCAAAAATTCCAATCTTTCAAAGTTAATAGGGGCATTATATTCCTTAAATGATGTGTGTGTCAGGGCAATTCTTATAATTTTTTCGTCCCTTATTTCTAATCCAAATTCCTCCCTTAATTTTCTAATGAGAGATTTCATTCCTTAATTTCTCAATAAGCCCCTTATCTGAAAGTTCCTTTGCCATCTTTATAGCATTTTTTACTGCTTTTCTCTTGCTTCTTCCATGAGCAACTATTACAACTCCATCTATACCGAGAATTGGACTTCCCCCATAAACCTCATAGTCAAATTTTGAGAACTCTCTTTTAAATTCTTTCCCCACAAGTAGCCATGAAATATTTGTAATTATGTTTTTCTTAAAAATTCCTCTTATAATGTTTAAAAAAAGACTTGCCTCACCTTCAAGGGTTTTAAGTGCTATATTCCCTGTAAATCCATCAGTTACACAGAGATCAAATTTTCCTGTAAGAAAATCTTTACCCTCCATGTTGCCTTCAAATTCAGAAGGAAATGCATCTTTAAGAAGCCTATAAGCTTCTTTTGTGACATCGTTTCCTTTCTCCTCTTCCTCTCCAATGTTTAATAGCCCTATCTTTATTTTCTCTTTTCCGCTCACAAGCTTTGAAAAAACTTTACCCATTTTTGCCCATTCTACAAGATTACTACTCTTTGCATCAACATTTGCTCCAGCATCCACAAGAACAAGAAAACCAGAGACGGTGGGTATTATAGCAGATTGAGTGGGTCTAACCACTCCCTCAATCTTTCCAAGAATAAAATAGGAAGAGGTAAGAACTGCTCCTGTGTTTCCTGCAGAGACAACTGCACATCCTTTTTTCTCTTTAAGAAGATTCATAGAAACATTTATAGATGAGTCTTTTTTCTTTCTAAAAGCATGAACTGGCTTATCTTCCATTGTGACCACATCTCTTGCATCTACAATTTCAAAATCCTCTCCCACCTCATCTAATATTTTCCTTATCTTATCCTTCTTTCCAACGAGTATAGAATCTATACCAAATTCTTTCCTTGCAAGAGATGCACCAAGAACAACTTCAAGGGGGGCATAATCACCCCCCATTGCATCAACTATTACTTTGTTCACTCCTCTTCAGCCTCTTTTACGATAACTTCTTCTCCAGCGTAGTATCCACAGTAGGGACAAACTCTATGGGGTAGAATAAGTTCATGACAATGAGGGCATTCTACAAGAGTAAGCTCTTTCATTCTATAATACTTTGCTCTTCTCATTTTTGTTCTTGATTTACTCTTTTTCTTTTTCGGTTCTGCCATCTTAATCCTCCTTTCGTCTAACAATCTTAAAGGATAGCATGTTTAAGAAGAAAAAACAAGCTAACCTGCAAAGGTTATTATGACTGTCTGTGTTTCTCCTATCCAGTCAACCTTACCATTCATAAATTCTGCAAAGAACCTCACTGGAACTACTGTTCTATCCTGATAAGTGTATGGTGCAACATCAACTTTATAAAACTTACCATTAACCCTTATATAATCTTTTCCTTGATCCACCCAGAGCTCTATAAAAATGTTCTTGTAGACAACTACAGCTTTACTCTCATCTGCGAACCATAAAACCTTTGCACCTCTTTCCTCTGCAATAAATCTTAATGGCACCATGGTTCTGTCATTTTCAATAAAGGGTGGAAATTCAAGTAGTTTTGGCTCATCATCCACATAAGCAGTCTGATTACCAATCTGAAGTTTTATAATTTTTTTGACTTCTTCTGGTTTCTTAAATCTCACCTTAACAGTGTAATTTCCTCCATTACTCTCTATCTTTATGGAACCCTCTTTGTCTGACTCTTTTATAACTGTTACAACAACAGTCGTGTCTCCTTCAAATTCCCTCTCTTTAACAACAATCCATTCATCAAGCGGTGTTATCGTGCCTTTCAGTGTTCCTTCTCCAATGTTTTTAATCTTTATCTCCTTCAACTCACCAACAGATGTGAAAACAAGTTCCTCTGGTTCTACAGAAATAATTGGTATCTCTTCTTTCTTTGGCTTTATAACCACATCTTTAAAATCAGTATCTATAACAGAAAGATTAGAATCTTTTAAGACAGATTTCTTAAATTTAAGATAGGTCTCTTTATCCTCTTTGAGAACAAACTTTATCTTTAAAAGCGTACCACTCCCGCTTACTCCCTCATCTTTTCCTTTTATTACATCTCCAACAACAATCTCCCTTCTTTCCTTATCAATTTTAGATAGAAAAATAGTTTCTTTCCCCTCAAAGAAATTTCCAGCCTCAACAGATAGAACACTCAGATTCTCTGGCTCATACTCTATGTGAAAGGAAAAACCATAGAGATCATTGACATTTGAAATATTAACGCTTAACTCTGTCTCTGTATTTAATAAAACATCAATCTCTTCTACTCCAAAAGAGACAACAGGTTTTTCAAATGTAAAGGATAGACTGATAAGGGAGATAATTACTAAAATAAAAACTTTTTTCATATTCACCCCACAACAATATTTATTAATTTATTTTTAACATGTATAATTTTTTTAATCTCTTTTCCCTCAATAAACCTCTTGACACTCTTCTCCTTCAGAGCAGCCTCCTCAATTTCTTTTTCATCTGAATTGTTTGGCACCTCAATTTTTCCTCTCACCTTCCCATTAACCTGAATAATTATCTTTATTCTTTCCCTCTTTAAAGCTTCCTCATCCCAGCTTGGCCATTCTTTAAGATGAATGCTTTCTTTTCCTCCAAACCTTTCCCAGAGTTCTTCAGAAAGAAACGGAGCAAAGGGTGCAAGGAGTAAAAGGAAATTCTTAAAAACTTCTCTTAATACATCTGGATTAGGACTCTTTCTCTTATTTAAATAGAGAGAGAGTTCGTTTGTAAGTTCCATCATTGAGGCAATGGCAGTGTTAAAGTGAAACCTCTCTTCAATATCTATGGTAACTTTTTTAATAGTCTCATGAAGCTTTCTTCTTAAAGCTCTATCCAGCTCATCGAGGGAAGATGTATCATAATTATCTTTACCTTTCTTTGCAACATCCATGAATTTATTAAACATTCTCCAGATTCTATTCACATATCTACTCATACCCTCAATACCTCTATCTGTCCAATCTGCATCTGCTTCTGGTGGAGCTATAAATAGTATGAAGAGCCTCTCAGCATCAACACCATACTTCTTTACTATTTCCTCTGGAGAGATCACATTCCCTTTAGACTTAGACATGGCAGATCCTTGATAAAGAACCATTCCTTGAGTGAAAAGATTTTTGAAGGGTTCCTTAAATTTAACATAACCCTTCTTGTAAAGGAATTTAGTAAAGAATCTCGAATAGAGAAGGTGAAGTATTGCGTGTTCAACTCCTCCTATGTATTGGTCAACAGGCATCCAGTAATGCGCATTGTCTTTATCAAAAGGGAAATCCTCTGGATGTTTAAGGGCATCTGGTGAGGTAAATCTCAGATAATACCAGGATGAGCAGACAAAGGTATCCATGGTTTCAGTTTCTCTTATGGCATCTCCTCCACATATGGGGCATTTTGTATGTTTCCACTCCTCTGCAGTTTCAAGGGGAGACATTCCTTCTCTGTTAAAATCTACATCCTTCTCATCTGGCAAAACAACTGGAAGATCTTCTACAGGGACTGGCACCACACCACATTTTTCACAATAAACAACAGGTATGGGTGCTCCCCAGTATCTCTGTCTTGATATAAGCCAGTCTCTCAATTTATACCTTACGCTTCCTTTACCAATTCCTCTCTCTTCAAGATACTTAACAATCTTCTTCTTTGCTTCAGTGGAGTGGAGTCCGCTAAATTTGCCTGAGTTTACCTGAATTCCATCCCCTGTATATGCTTCCTCCATTTCCTCTGGATTTAATTCTTCTCCTTCTGATTGTATCACAACTCTTATGGGAAGGTTATACTTCCTTGCAAATTCAAAATCTCTCTGATCATGAGCAGGAACAGCCATTATAGCTCCTGTTCCATATTGATAAATAATGTAGTTTGCTACCCATATGGGGATCTTCTCATTGTTTAGTGGATTTATTGCATAGGCATTTAAAAATAGCCCCTTCTTTTCAAGTTCAGTGGAAGATCTCTCAATTTCAGACATTTTCAATACTTCCTGTTTGAATCTTTCCACTTCCTGAAGTATGCCTGCTTTCTTTGCAAGTTTCTCCACAAGAGGATGCTCTGGAGCAAGAGCCATAAAGGTAACACCAAAAAGTGTATCTGGCCTTGTAGTAAATATCCTGATTACCTCATCATCTCCATCTATTGGAAAATCTACATCTGCACCGATACTTTTTCCTATCCAGTTTCTCTGCATTATTTTTACCTTTTCAGGCCATCCTGGAAGTTCATCAAGATCATTTAACAGATCCTCTGCAAATTCTGTGATTTTAAAAAACCATTGCTCAAGATCTTTCTTAACTACAGGTGTTCCACATCTCCAGCATTTGCCATCAATTACCTGCTCGTTAGCAAGGACTGTCTTACATGTGGGGCAGTAATTTACAGGAGCTTTCTTTTTATATGCTAATCCACTTTTGTATAACTCCACAAAGAACCATTGTGTAAATTTATAGTAATCAGGATCACATGTTGCAATCTCTCTATCCCAATCATATGAAATTCCCTGTTCTATTAATTGGGATTTCATTTTTTCTATATTTTTATATGTCCATTCCTTTGGAGAAAGGTTGTGCTTAATTGCTGCATTTTCAGCAGGAAGCCCGAAGGCATCCCATCCCATTGGATGGAGGATATTATAACCTCTCATTCTCTTATATCTTGCTACAACATCTCCGAGGGTATAGTTTCTAACATGGCCCATATGAAGAGGCCCGGATGGATATGGAAACATTTCTAAGACATAGTATTTTGGTTTTGATTCATCGTATCTACCGTAGAGATTTTCCTCTTTCCATTTCTTTCTCCACTTCTCTTCCACCTTTTTAAAATCGTAAATCTCCTCCATCACATCCTCCGGGAAAAACATAATGGTGGAGCAGACGGGATTCGAACCCGCGACCTTCTCCATGCCATAGAGACGCTCTCCCTCTGAGCTACTGCCCCACTTGGTTTAATTATATTTTTTCTTTAAATCCCTGTCAAGTTGTTATATAATTTTAGAAAGCGAAGGGAGGTGAGACGAAAGATAAATTTTAAATTTAAAAAAAGGAGGATGATATGAGTTTAAAGAAACTCTTTTTAGTTAGTATTTTACTGAGTTTAATTCTCGTTCCGGTAAAATTTACAAAGACTGTTGCTGAGGAACCAAAGCTAACACAGGTTGGTGTAATTGGTGTTATGCCTGAAGATTACATCGGGAGCTTCAGTCTCGAGTGGGCAAACACAGTAGAGGGTGATTTTCATTCTGAATACTCCTTCCCAATGCAGGGAATGAAATTTAAAAATGGGAAGCTCTATGTATCTGACACCGCCTATGGAAGAATACACATTCTTGATAAAGAATTAAATAACCTTAAAACTTTTGGTGAACTTGGATACGGAAATGGAAAGCTCCAGTATCCAGCAGATATTGATGTTGATGAAAATGGAAACATCTATGTGGCAGATTTCTTTAATAACTACTTTGTAAAGTTTTCACCTGAAGGTGAGCCTCAGCTCGTTGTGGGAACAGAAGGATTTGAAAATGGTCAGTTCATGGGACCATCTGGAATTGCTGTAGCTAAAGACGGAACCATTTATGTGTCAGATCAGCTGAACAAGAGAATTCAAGTTTTTGATACAAATGGGAACTTTGTAAAACTGATAACAAACGATGAACTAACAAATCCAGAAGGTATGACAGTTGATAAGGACGGAAACCTCTGGGTAGTCGATGCAAAGAATTGTAAAGTCTTTGAGTTTGATAAAGACGGAAACCTTCTCTTATCCTTTGGTGAGCAGGGAGGAGGAGATAATCAATTTGTATATCCTTTTGATGTAGTTGTAACAGATAATGCAGTTTATGTTGTAGACAGAGGATTGGGAAGCCCCGTAAATCCTTCAATCAAAAAATTTGATAAAACCGGAAAGTTCCTTTTAAAGTTTGGAGAAAAGGGAGACAGAGGAAAGGTTAAGAATGGACAGTTCTTAACTCCTGCTGGAATTGCTGTTGATGATGAAGGAAATGTGTATACCTTTGATGCAGGATATTTCCATGGACCTGGAAACCCATTTGGTTATCCTGCAGTTCAGAGATTAACTGTTTTTAGTCCTGATGGAACATTTAAAGCAAAGAAGGACTACGATCCGCATGCAGATGGAAGACTCATAAATCCAATCTCTGTATCTATCGATAAATCAGGAAATATATGGGTTGCAAGCTGGGCAAACTTTGCTGACTATGGTGAAGTTCTTGTCTTCAACAGTGAGGGAAAATTCTTGAAGAAAATCACAGGAATTTCAGAGGATAAACCTTTTGCTGCCATTGGTGGAGTGCTGTGTGGAAAGAATGAGGTCTATATAGCATCTGGTATTGAAAATGCACCTATTGCAGTATTTGACCTTCAGGGAAAATTCAAGAAAATTCTTGACAAGTGTGCAGATGAAATTACAAGTCCATATCAAATGACATTTGATAGAAAGGGAAGAATCTGGGTTGTCAGTAGAGACTACATGGCTTATGCTATCTCTAAGGTCGATGGAAAAATATATAAAGAGTTTCCAATTGCAGGTGAAGCAAATGCAATCGCGGTTGATAATGATATAAACATATACATTCCAACCTTTGACCATTATGTTGAGGTCTATGATGAGAAAGGGAACAAGAAAGATAGAATAGGTAAAGGTTCTGGAAGAGCACCTGAACATTTCTGGTTCCCAACAGGAGTAGCAGTTGATAAAAATGGAGTTGTATATGTAGCAGATACTGAAAATGGTAGGATTCAAGCATTCAAATCAGATGGAAGTTTCCTCTGGACTACTCCAAGAGGGTATTATGAGCCAGTACATATG
>CAZNRO010000039.1:0-2418 GCA_964575745.1 uncultured Caldisericota bacterium
ACCTTTATCTTTTCTTTATCTGCCTTTTTCTTTAAAATTGCCACTCTCGTTTCAAAATCAGGAGGAGCAATGTCCACCATTAATCCCCACTCAAATCTACTTCTTAATCTATCTTCCAGTGTGGGAATCTCTTTTGGAAGTCTATCGCTTGTAATAACTATCTGTTTATAGTTATTGTGGAGGGTATTAAAAGTGTGGAAGAACTCTTCCTGTGTTCTCTCCTTCCCAGCGAGAAATTGAATATCATCAATTAAAAGAACATCTACATTTCTATATTTATTGTGAAAGTCGTTCATTTTTCCTTTTTGAATAGAGTGTATAACCTCGTTTGTAAATATTTCGCTTGTTACATACACCACCTTTAATTCCGGCTTCGTATCAAGTATATAATGACCAATAGCCTGAATAAGATGGGTTTTTCCAAGTCCAACACCTCCATATATGAAAAGGGGGTTATAGGAATGTCCTGGATTTTTGGAAACAGCAAGGCTTGCAGCATGGGCAAGTTTGTTACTATCTCCTACAACAAAGTTATTAAATGTGTAATTTTCGTTTAACCCAAGTCTCCTTCTATTTATTATCTCCTCTTTTATAATCTTTTTCTCTTTCTTTTTCTCCTTAAGGACTACAAACTCAAGGGAGAGGTCTTTACCTGCTACGGCTCTTATGACCTCTTTTATAAGAGGAAGGTAGTTTGATCTTATCCAATCTCTCCCGAACTCTGAAATTACACCGATTACAAGTTTATCCTCTGTCTCTTCAAGGGCTCTCGTGGTCTTAAACCATGTCTCGTAAGACGGTGTAGATAGATAATCTTTAATTATTTCTAAAGTTTTATTCCAGACACCTTTCATTTTCCACACTTTTCCACAATTTCCACAAGGTGTTGTGGAAAACCTTTGATGTATTTCCTCTGTTTCTCATCAAGTTTTCCACAAGCAAAAAACACGCACTAAATCAAGTATATCTTAAATTTTATCTGTTTTCAAGTTGGATTTAAGTTTTTTTAGTTTTCTGTTTTCTCTTTTCCAATATAATAGATAGAAAAAGCTTC
This sequence comes from uncultured Caldisericota bacterium, assembly GCA_964575745.1. GTDB lineage: Bacteria > Caldisericota > Caldisericia > B22-G15 > B22-G15 > B22-G15. Next base: position 1,055 of record CAZNRO010000039.1, read on the forward strand.
TTTTTCCGCGTTTCTTCTCCTCTTTTCCTGTTTGAATCCATTTTTTTATAAACGGTTCCTCAAGTTTAACACTTTCTCTAAGTGGAGGCTTCTCTTTCACAATTTTATTTTCAATTTCATCTCTTTCCTGCTTATAAGAAGAGATATCTCTTATCTTCCCAAAGACAAAGAGTCTATGAAGCTCTTCCCACTTTAACCAGTAGTTAATCCATCTTTTCCTATCCATTAAATCTTTTAAATCAGAGAAAGTTATGTATTTAAAAATTGAGATACATGGAGAGCTTGAGAGGGTTGCAAATATTTCTATTTCATCTTTCTCTTTAATAATTACACTTCCAGTAGTCTGGCTACTTATAAGACCACCCCCATGCATACAAACTGTTCCCATGCTTCCTTTATTAAATCTGTACTCTTCTCCAGCGTGGTCCCTTAAAAGATTAAAACCGCTAAATATATCAAATTCTCCCTTCTTCTCTTTCAATATATTGTAGGTTCTTTCCCTTCTTATCTTTCCCTTTGAAAAATAGGTTATAAATTTATTTTCAAAAGTTTCTTTAAAATCTATTCCCTCTTTTATTCCTTTACTTTTTTGAGAGTAGTCTTTTCCTATTGTTATACAGTTGGAGATGGAATAAAAGCTTGACACCTCTTTTACAACCCAATCTTTCTCTACAGTTTCAACTACAAAAATATTGTTTCTATCTCCAACAAGGAAGCTGTTGTGATAAAAAATTTTGTGCTCAAAGCCACAATTTCTTCCCTGCCCAAACTTATCCAGAATATTAATTATGTTCTCTACACCCTCTTTTGCATCTTTGCTTCTCTCAAGGGAAATCCTTAGAATATCCATGCCTATAAGGCCACTATTTTTTTCCACTCTTCTTTTTGTAAAAATTGCCTCATTTCCTATAAAAACTCCATTTTCATTTATTCCCATCTCTGCTCCCCATATCCAGAAGGGTTTGAAGAGAATTGTGGTGTATGTCTCCTTTACCTGTGGAATTAGATCGCCATATGTTGTTTTTATGTGTTCATTAAGGTCATGTTTTTCTCCAGGTACTCCTTCTGGTATGTGAATTTCGTTTGGATCTCTGTCCGAGTTTTTTCCAAAAATGGTGGAACCGTCCTTTGTGAATTTACCAAGAATGCCAAAAGTATCACACATATTTCCTCCTTTGATTAATTATATAAAAATTTTTAGAAATTTATGATAAAATTAAAAAAACAAAAGGGAGAAAGAGAAAGGTGAAGGGTTTTTCCAATAAAATAAAAGAAATTCTTAACAAAATAAAAAAGCCCGTGATGTTAGTTTCAGAGGAGGGTTTAGTTCTTTATGTTAATAAGCATTTTCTTTCTCTTAAAGG
>CAZNRO010000039.1:2518-5478 GCA_964575745.1 uncultured Caldisericota bacterium
GTAAAATCCAATGATGAAGAAGTTGTGTCCGTTATAAGAGATATTACCGAGAGGAAAACGTGGGAGATAAGACTTAAGGAGAGCGAGGAGCGTTTCCAAATCTTTGTAGAGATAACACCATCTGCAGTATTTATTCATGACGGAGAGAAATACTTGTATGTAAATTCTTCTATGGAACGTATTTCAGGGTATTCAAAGGAAGAGCTCCTCAGTATGAAGTTATGGGAAGTCGTTCACCCGGGTTACAGAGAGAAGGTGAGGGATTTTGCAAGAAGAAGAGTTCTGGGAGAGGATGTTCCATCAAAGTATGAAATAAAACTACTTACCAAAGATGGTAGAGAAATCTGGGTCAATGTTTATGTAAGAAAGGTGTCTTATAGTGGAAAAACTGTTGTTTTGGGAACAGCCTTTGATATAACAGATCTTAAAAGAACCGAAGAGGCTCTTAGGGAAAGTGAGGAAAAATTTAGAGGGATATTTGAGAATGCTGGTGTGGGTATAACTCTGGTTGATAGGGAAGGAAAACTGATAGAGTGTAATCCCTGCTTTAGAAAGTTTGTTGGATATACGAAAGAGGAGCTTATTGGCAAACACTGGAGTATATATACTTATCCAGAGGATGTTGATAGAAACCTTAATATTTTTGAGAGGATGATAAAGGAAAAGAGAAATTTTGTGTTTGAAAAGAGATTCAGAAGGAAAGATGGAAAAATTCTCTGGGGAAGAATCACCATCTCGCCCATCTTTGACTCCAATGGAAAATTTCTTTTCCAGATAGGAATAACTGAGAATATAACCAGGGAGAAGAAGGCATTAGAAGCTTTAAAAAAGAGTGAATCTAAATATAGAACTCTTGTAGAAAAAATGGCTGAAGGGGTATATCTTCTATACAACAATAGATTTGAATTTGTAAATAATAGATTTGTGGAGATGTTTGGATATACAAGAGAAGAATTAAAGAAAATAGATTTTAGAAAGCTTGTAGCGCCTGAGAGCCTTCCCTTAATAGAAGAGAGGACAAGAAAACTTAAGATGGGTGAGCCTATTCCTGAGAAGTATGAATTTGTGGCACTTCGTAAAGATGGTGAGAAGGTTCATGTGGAGGCGTCGGTAGCATACGTTCCCTATAAAGGAGGAATCGCAACTCAGGGGATAGTGAGAGATATAACAGAGAAGAAAGCATATGAGAAAAAATTGAGATACATGGCAACACACGATATTCTCACAGGACTTCCCAACAGGAGATATTTTATGGATTTTCTTAAAGCAGCTATAGAGAGTTCAAAGAGATATGGACATATGACCGCTGTCATGATGCTTGATCTTGATGGATTTAAAGAAGTGAACGATAAATTTGGTCATGATATGGGCGATAGAGTCCTTGTGAAGGCAGCTGAAAGGTTGAGAAGGAGCGTTAGAAGGAGTGATATTCTTTCAAGGATGGGGGGTGATGAATTTCTTGTGCTCGTTCCCATCCTAAAGAGCGCAGAGGATGTTGTGGGCATGGGAAGAAAAATTGTAAACAGCTTCAGGGAACCTCTGGAAGTAGATGGGGCTCTATACAACATTACGGTTAGTGTAGGAGCTGCGGTATTTCCTCAGGATGGAGCTGATGCCATTGAACTTATAAAGAAAGCTGATATAGCAATGTATAAAGTAAAGAGGAGCGGAAAGAACGCTTTCTCACTTTATTCAAATTTTGTTAAAGAATCTTAGGAGTTTCTCTGTTAAATCATTTTTATCCCCGTAAGTTATTAAGGTTAAGTTTGGATTCCCATTTATCATAGCTGATAGGGTTATACCCTCTTTTACAAGACAAACAACCTTTTTTCCGAGGCTTTCTCCAAGTGAGATTTCATAACCTACTCCGAGGGAAGGTCTTGATACTTCAGCAAGAACAATGTCACTTTTTTTAAGAGCCTCTACATCCCTTTTATATATAGCTCCGTCAGACAAATATCTCTCCCTATTCTTCCAGTTAATATTAAACTCCGTGGTAACTTCATGCCCCATATCTTTCAAAAGCTTGTAGACAGCCTGAATTACTCCTTCATCAGTACTTCCTCCTCTTATAGAAAAAGCAAAATATACCTTCATCTTGTCCTCCTTGTAACTTAACATTTTCTTGTTTCTCTATTATTATAAAAGAGAGGTGAGAAATGGAAAAGATTGTTCTTTTTATTTTTTCTTATATTTATGGAAGTATCCCGTTTGGATTAATATTTGTAAGAATTATTAAAGGTATAGATATTAGAAAAATAGGGAGTGGAAACATTGGAGCTACTAATGTTTCAAGGGTTCTTGGTTTAAAGTTAGGTCTTGTATCTGGAGTTCTTGATATATCAAAGGGCTTTATTCCAGTTATTATTGGAAAATATCTTGGTTTATCCACAGCGGAGTTATTCTTTGCTGGTCTTTTAGGGGTAGTGGGACATGATTTTTCTATATTCCTTTCCTTTAAAGGGGGAAAGGGAGTTGCATCTACGCTTGGTTTTATTCTTGCCCTGAATCCATTTGTTATCCTTATAGAGGCAGTTCCATTTTTGGGTACCTTCTTCATCACAAGAATCGTTTCCCTATCCTCCATAATAGCTCTTACCTTCCTTCCTTTTACCTTCCTAATACTGGGAGACAAAGCCCTTGCTCTCCTTTCCCTTATCCCCGCAGCTCTTGGAATTCTAAGACATAAAGAAAACATAGAGAGGCTTATTTATGGCATTGAAAAGAAGTTTGGTGAAAAGGAACTTGTGGAGACTGAAATCTTAAAGGAGGATAGCTTCGGTCTAAATAGAGCAAAAGATCTTTTAGCAGAGGGAAAAGTAGGAATTATTCCTACAGATACAGTCTATGGATTATGCACAAATGCTTTGAATAGAGAAGGAGTAAAAAGAATCTATAGAATAAAGAGAAGAGACATAAAGAAACCACTTGTGCTCTTTGTAAAAGACAAGGGGGAGATC
>CAZNRO010000039.1:5578-7586 GCA_964575745.1 uncultured Caldisericota bacterium
AGCGGAAGTCCATCCACTGTTGTTTCTGTAATTGGGGATGAAGTTAAGATATTGAGAGAGGGAAGGATAAAGAGGGAAGAGATATTTAAGATACTTAATAAATAAATTAAAACAGGAGGCTTACATGAGAATAGCCATTGGTTCTGACCACGCAGGTTTTAGTTTAAAGGAGGAGATAAAGAAATTTTTGACTGATTATGAGGTTGTTGATGTAGGAACAAACTCAACAGAATCTGTAGATTATCCAGACTTTGCAAGGAAAGTGGGAGAGCTTGTGAGGGATAAAGAAGTAGATTTTGGGATTTTAGTTTGTGGAACAGGAATTGGTATGAGCATCACAGCAAACAAAATTAAAGGTGTTTATGCTGCTTTAGCCTGTAATGTACTTACTGCATCACTTGCAAGAAGACACAACAATGCCAATGTTTTGTGTTTAGGTGGAAGAATGCTTGGAACAGAACTTGCAAAGGAGATGGTAAGGGCTTTCCTGTCCACAGATTTTGAGGGAGGAAGGCACGAGAGGAGATTTAATAAAATAAAAGATATTGAAAATTTATAATAATTATATATAATAAATAATGTAAGAATTTTTGATAAGGAGGTAAACTATGTTATGTGATATTTGCCATAAAAGACCTGCCACCATTACGGTGACGCAGATAATTAATGGAGAGAAAAAAGTCCTTCACTTATGCGATGTATGTGCAAGGGAGTATGGATATATGAAAGATTCCTTCTCTCTATTTTCTCCCTTTGAGGATTTCTTTCAGGACGAATTCTCCAAATTCTTCTCCTCACCTGAACCAACTCCAAGATATGATCTTTTTTCTGGAGAAGCGGAGGAGAGTATCCTTGAGGCAGAAAAGATTGCCAAAGAACTTGGCGATAGCGAGATAAAAACTGAGCACCTACTTCTTGCACTTTTAAGAAAGGCTGAATTTGTCAAGGGAATCCTCTCATCTCTTGGAGTAAACCTGAAGGAGCTTGAAACCGAGGTCCTCTCCTACATGAAGAAGAAGGATAAAAGAGTGGAGGAGGTGTCCCTTTCTCCCAGGGTAAAGAAAGTTCTTGAACTCGCTCAGAGAGAGGCAGAAGCTATTGGAAGTGGATACATTGGTTCAGAGCACCTGCTTCTTGGTCTTATTGACGAAGGAGAAGGGATTGCAGCTAAGATCCTCAAGGAGAAGAATCTTACGAGGGATAACTTACTCAAGACAATTTTAAAGAGAGAGAGAATGGCAAAGGAGGAGAAGTTCTCTGAAACCCCAACCCTTGACCAATTCGGTAGAGACCTGACAAAGCTTGCAAAGGAGGGAAAGCTTGATCCTGTAATTGGAAGGGATCAGGAGATAGGAAGGGTATTGAGAATTCTTTCAAGAAGAACGAAAAACAACCCGGTTCTTATTGGAGAACCAGGAGTTGGTAAAACTGCTATTGTCGAAGGAATTGCACAGAGGATTGTGTCAGGAAAAGTGCCAGATGTATTAAAGAACAAGAGGCTCATTGCTCTTGATATTGGAGGACTTGTTGCTGGTACGAAGTATAGAGGAGAGTTTGAAGAGAGAATGAAGAAACTTCTTGACGAGATAAAGAAAAATGAGGGAAAGATTATAACCTTTATAGATGAGTTGCATACAGTTGTTGGTGCAGGTGGTGCAGAGGGTGCTGTTAACGCTTCAAACATCTTAAAACCAGCCCTTGCAAGAGGAGAGCTCCAGTGTATTGGAGCTACAACTATTGGAGAGTACAGAAAATACATAGAGAAGGATCCAGCACTTGAAAGAAGATTTCAGCCTGTGCTTGTAAGTGAACCTACAGTAGAGCAGACAATTGAGATTTTAAGGGGCCTTAAGGACAAGTATGAGGCTCATCATAGAGTGAAAATCTCTGACGATGCAATAGTTGCTGCTGCCACTCTTTCAGATAAATATATAACAGATAGATTTCTACCAGACAAAGCAATAGATCTTATAGATGAAGCTTCGGCAAAGGTAAAACTTAGCGAAAA
>CAZNRO010000039.1:7686-9003 GCA_964575745.1 uncultured Caldisericota bacterium
CTTGTGGAAGAGGAAGTCAAGAAGCTTATGAGAATGGAAGAGGAGCTTCACAAGAGAATTGTTGGCCAGGACGAGGCGGTAAAAGCAGTTTCAGAAGCTATAAGAAGGGCAAGAGCAGGACTTAAGGATCCAAAGAAACCAATAGGCTCATTTATGTTCCTTGGACCAACAGGTGTTGGAAAAACTGAACTTGCAAAGGCTCTCGCAGAATTCTTATTTGGTGATGAAAACGCCCTTGTAAGATTTGATATGAGTGAATACATGGAAAAACATGCTGTTTCAAAACTTATAGGTGCACCTCCTGGTTATGTGGGATACGAAGAGGGTGGACAACTAACAGAGATAGTGAGAAGAAAGCCGTATTCTGTGATCCTGCTTGATGAAATAGAAAAAGCTCATCCAGATGTATTCAATATTCTTTTACAGATACTTGATGACGGAAGACTCACTGATTCCAAGGGAAGAACTGTAGATTTTAAAAATACAGTTATAATTATGACTTCAAATCTTGGAAGCGATACACTTTTATCCATTGATCCAAGAGATAAGGAACAATTTGAAAGAGCAAAAACAAGAATACTTGATCTACTTAAGATAAAGTTCAGACCAGAGTTTTTGAATAGAATTGATGAGATAATTGTTTTCCACCCCTTGACAAAGGAGCACATTAAGGCTATAGTTAAACTTCTGATTGAAAGAGTGAAGAGAACTTTGAGAGGACAGGGAATGAGCCTTGAACTTACAGAAAAGGCTATAGAAAAGATTGCAGATAGAGGTTTTGATCCAACCTTTGGAGCAAGACCACTAAGAAGAACCATTCAGAGAGAGATAGAGAATGTAATAGCAAAGAAGATAATAGAAGGTGATTTTAAAGAAGGTGATACAATTATAGTTGATGTAGATGAAAAAGGAGAATTTGTCTTTAAAAAGAAGGAGGTAACAAACGAATGAGAGAGACATTACTGTTTGTTCAACTCACACTGGCAGTGTTGGTGATAATAAGCATTCTGTTTCAGACTCCTAAAGGAGCTGGTCTTGGTGCTATATCTGGAGGAGCACACCTGTTTCATGTGAAGAAGAGAAAGGATGTTATTCTTGAGAAGATAGCCCTTGTTTCTGCTATAGGATTTGGTTCACTCTCACTTATTCTTACAATACTTGGTGTTTAAGGACTTGAAAAAGACTTACTTTTATGTATTATAAATATTGACACTTCTTAATAGTGCCGGGATGGCGGAACTGGGAGACGCGTACGTTTGAGGGGCGTATGGCGAAAGCCGTCCGGGTTCGACTCCCGGTCCCGGCACCAAGAGTATT
>CAZNRO010000040.1:0-3700 GCA_964575745.1 uncultured Caldisericota bacterium
TTATCCTCATACATCCTTCTATCTATTTCTCTAAGTGCTCTTTCTACAGTATCACCTTTGTAAGGATAAAAGGTTCCGCTGCCAAAGCTTAAAGAGATAACTATATTTTTATCCTTGTTTCTTTCGTTCCACTTTCTTAGGTTCTTTAGGATTCTATCCTCAACAAGCTCAACCCCTTTTTCTGTCTGAGGAAGGACAATGAGAAACTCATCGCCTCCAAACCTTACCACAAAATCTGAGTTCCTAAGACTCATACTTAGAATTTTAGCAACCTCTTTTAAGATAAAATCTCCAAATAGATGTCCAAAGTTATCGTTTATAGACTTAAAGTTATCTATGTCAACAAGGATAAAGGATATGGACTGTTTGAATCTTTTGTTTCTATCCCACTCTTTGTATATAAACTCATTAAAAAAGTGCCTGTTGAATATACCTGTAAGGGCATCGTTAATTGCAAGTTTTTTGAGTTTTGCCTCGTATTTCTTCTTTTTGGTTATGTCTCTTACAATACCAAAAATGTACTCAAGTTCACCTCTTTTATTCTTTATGGCTCCAACAGTTTCCTCAATAATTATCTCTTTTTCCTTTGGTCCCTTCGCTCTAAGCTCTATTCTTTTAGGAATCTTGTTAAGAGTCTTCTTCTTCAATCTCTCCTTCTCCTTCTCTGTGAGTAGATCCCTTGAATTCATCCCTATTATCTTCTCGAAAGGGATTCCATGAATTTCAGAGAATTTTTTATTTGCAAAGACTATCTTCCCACTCTTTGCCTCTCTTACATATATACCATCATCTGCTGTATTAATTACCTCTGTAAGGAGAGTCTCAAGTTCAGAAATCTTTTCCTCCATTTTAACTTCAAAAGAGATATCTCTTACAATCACAACAATAGATTTTTCTCCTCTATAATACGAAGATGACGCCCAGAAATCACATGCTACTTCAGTTCCATTCTTTCTCATGAGTTTCGCTCTATAATGAGTGGGAGTTTTTTCACCTTTAAGCCTCTTAATAGCATACTCGCTTAGCCTCTCCCTTTCTTCCACGGGAAGCAAATCATTGGGTTTCATCTTAAGAAGTTCATCTTTTGTATAACCTGTAATCTTTGAAAGAGTCTTGTTGACAAATTTGATTTTTTTTAAATCATGGATAATAATTCCCTCTGGAAGATTTTCAATTAAAGACGCATAAAATTCATGGTTCTCATCGTTCCCTGATTTCATCTCTCCATCCTTTTTATTTCATTTTATCAGATTTTTTATATTGGATCTTTTTTATTTAGCTTGTAAATTGACTAACTATTAGTGTAAAATGGTTATATGGAAAGAAATTTTCGTAAAACGGAGGAGTCTTTATGATACCTATATCAGATATAAATCCGAGAAGAAGGTTTCCATATGTTACAGTTGGACTTATAATCATAAATGTAATTATTTTTTTGTATGAAATTCTAAATCCAAACCTCAACATGCTCATATATAAATGGGGAGTTGTACCCAAAAGAATGTTTACCCTTGGGGGTGTAGAGTATTTAACTCTTATAACATCAATGTTTCTTCACGGAAGCTTTGCTCACATAATAGGTAATATGCTTTATCTGTGGATATTTGGTGACAATATCGAGAACTTCCTTGGACCGGCTAAGTTTATACTATTCTATTTTCTTTCTGGAATTCTTGCTGGTCTTATACACTCAATGATATACGCCTCTTCCATGGTTCCCACCATTGGAGCATCTGGAGCAATAGCAGGAATTATGGGGGCATACTTTTATCTCTATCCTAATGCAAAAGTTCTTGCTCTTGTTTTTCTCTTCTTCTATATAACCATCATCCCAGTACCTGCCTTTATATTCCTTGGCATATGGTTTTTGATGCAACTTCTTCCTGCCTTTGTCTCTTTTGGGAAGCTTGGAACAGGTATAGCCTTCTGGGCGCATGTGGGTGGATTTGTAGCTGGTATAGTATTAATTATCCTCATGGGTGGGAGAAGGAGAAGAGGTTATTATAATAGTTATTGGAGAAGGTGGTAGGTATGAAGAGAACAAAGATTGTTGCAACCCTTGGACCTTCGTCTTCTGACGAGAGCGTTATAGAAGAATTGATAAAAGAGGGAGTTAATGTATTCAGGATAAATGCATCTCACGGAACACATGATGAACATAAAGAAAGGATAGAAACTGTAAGGAAACTTTCAAAAAAATTAAACAAGAATATATCAATTCTACTTGACCTTCAAGGTCCAAAGATAAGAGTTGGAGAATTTGAAAAGGGAGAGATTGAGTTAAAACAGGGTGATGAATTTGTCTTAACTTCAAAAGATATTGTTGGAAACAAGGAAGCTACTTCTGTATCCTATAAAGGTCTCCCAAAAGATGTTGGACCAGGAGTAAGGCTATTACTTGACGATGGTGCTCTTGAACTTGAGGTTGTTGAAACAGACGGAGAAAATATAAAGACAAAGGTTATAAGGGGTGGAATACTAAAGAACAGAAAGGGGATAAATGTTAGAGGAGCAGAACTCAAAATCTCTTCCATAACAGAAAAGGATAGAGTTGATATTGAGTTTGGTTTAAAAGAAGGGGTCGATTTCTTTGCCCTCTCCTTTGTGAGAAAGGCTCATGACATTGTCTCTTTGAGAAAAATTATAGAGAGCAAAGGAAAAAATATACCCATTGTGGCAAAAATTGAGAAGTATGAAGCTATAAAAAATCTTGATGAAATAATTGATGCCTCTGATGGAGTTATGGTGGCAAGAGGGGATCTTGGGATTGAGGCACCAATTGAAGAGGTTGCCTTACTTCAAAAGAAAATAATAAAAAAGGCTCTAAGAAAAGGAAAATTCTCAATAACTGCCACTCAGATGCTTGATTCAATGATTGAAAGACCCTATCCCACAAGAGCAGAGGTTTCGGACATAACCAATGCAATTTTTGATGGAACAGATGCCATAATGCTTTCAGGAGAGACTGCGTCAGGTAAGTATCCAGTAGAGGCTGTAAGGGTTATGAGAAGGATAGCAGAGAGGGTGGAACCGGAACTACCTTATGAAAAGAGAATCATGGAGATGGAGAGAGTAGTTTCAGCCGTTATACCAGATTCCATAAGCTATGCCGGTGTCTTTGTTGCCTTCAATACAAAGGCATCTTTGATAGTCACCGCAACTGAAACAGGAAGGACTGCCATAAGAATTTCAAGATTCAGACCAAATGTCCCGATACTTGCCATTACTCCATGCGAAAAAGTGGCAAAGCTTTTATCTATTTACTGGGGTGTTTATCCTGTAGTGGTGGAGAGATTTAAGAATACTCAGGACATGGTGGAAAAAATTTCACTTGAGACAAAGAAATCTCCATTTGTAAAGAAAGGGGATCTTGTCGTGTATCTTTCTGGTGTAATCCCGGGAGTAGTGGGTGGAACAAACCTGTTAAGGGTGGAGAGACTATAATGGAAGAACAATTTAAGAAAAGAAGAAGGGAAATAGAGGTAACAATCTTTATCATAATTATAGTTTTCTCTCTCTACTATTTTTCAGCACCTATATTAAAACTTGTAAGTCTAAAAAAAGATATTGCCCAGATAAAAAGAGAAATGGAACTTGAAAAGGAAGAGATTATAAGATTGAAAAAGGACTTAATCAAAGCTCAAACAGATGAATATGTTGAAAGGTGGGCTAAAGAGAACCTGAAGATGGTAAAGGACGG
>CAZNRO010000040.1:3800-8776 GCA_964575745.1 uncultured Caldisericota bacterium
CCATTCTTTGTAAGGAGGGTTCTGTTTCTTGCAATTCTTGTTGGAAAAACACAATCAAACATATCAACTCCTGCTTCCACTGCATCCATTATTCTAATTGGATCTCCAAGCCCCATAAAGTATCTTGGTTTATTCTCCGGCATGTATGGAACAAATTCTTTTAAAAGCTCCCTTGTCTCTTCCCATGGCTCTCCAATGGACAATCCTCCAATACCATAGCCAGGAAAACCCTCTTCCTCAAGTTCATCCATGCACAACTTTCTTAAATTTATGTCAAGCCCTCCCTGAACAACAGCAAATAGATTTCCTCTTTCTTTATCCTTCACCCTTTTCCCTCTTATCGCCCAATCTACGCTCATCAGTGAGAATTTTTTAAGTTCGTGGGGTTCCACTCCATATGGAGGACATATATCCAGTGTCATCATTATATCCACACCAAGAAGTTCCTGAAATTTTACAGTAGATTCTGGAGTAAAGAAATGGGTGGAGCCATCAAGGAAGGATTTAAACTCTACACCGCCGTCCCTTATCTTCCTTATCTCTGAAAGGGAGAGCACCTGAAAACCACCTGAATCAGAGAGAACAAGCTCATCCCAGTTCATAAAATTCTTAACCCCACCGGCTTTTTTTATTATCTCCTCTCCCGGTTGGAGGTAGAGGTGATATGTATTTACAAGTATAAGCTTGTATCCAATTTCTTTTACATCTTCAGAGGAAAGGGACTTTACAGTGGCTTGAGTTCCAACTGGCATAAAAACAGGGGTTTCAACAACAATATCCCCTATCTTTAACTCTCCAAGCCTTATGTTTCCAAGTTTCTTTTTTATCTTAAATTCAAGAATTTGCTACCTCCTCTTCAAGGAAAAGCTCATCTGTTTCATCATCAAAGGAGAAAAGCTCTGCATATCTACCCCAATCAATTAGAATATCCAGCTCTTTCTCTGCCTCTTCAGGGGAGAGTTTTCTCTCAAGAATGTCGAGGAAAAATTCCTTTGAAATTCTTTTGTTTGCTTTGGATTTAAGGACTCTCAGAATCTGCCTTATAAGAAAAACATTCTCAAGGAGTTTCTTTCTAAATATCTCCTTCTTCGTAAGAACATCCGCCTCTGAAAAGGCCTTTCCATCCTCTGTAAGTTCCATATCACCCTGTTTGTACCTTGTAAATCCAAGAAGTTCTGACGCCTCAACAAGAGGAAGGAGATCCTCTATGTCCATGTAGAGTTCACCACCAATCTTAAAGAGATCCACTCTTCCTCCAAGATCAGAGATCAGTTCAACAAAACCGGTTATTGCACCAACTCTTGCCATAGGAATCCTCGGAATCTCCTTTGAAATTCTAAGTATCTCCCTTTCCTTCTCTATTTCACCTGCAGTAAGTATTGTGTACACTCTATCAACTATAGATAAAAACTTTGTGGATGTTTTATCCCTCCAGTGGGGAATATCTATCTTTATCTCTTCCACTACAATCCCTGGATCCTTACTTATTATAATGATCCTGTCAGAAAGATACACAGCTTCCTCTATATTATGGGTTACTATGAGAATTGCCTTTGTTGGAATTCTCTTCTCAATCCAGAGTTCTAAGATATCACTTTTTAAGTTCTCTGCAGTTAGAACATCAAGGGCAGAAAAAGGCTCATCCATGAGAAGAATATCAGGTTCAACTACAAGCCCTCTTGCTATACCAACCCTTTGCTTCATTCCTCCAGAAAGTTCTTTTGGGTATGCATTTTCAAATCCATCAAGACCAACAGTATCTATCGCCTTCAAAACTCTCCTCTTCTTCTCATCCTTGCTCATAGTTTTTGATATAAGACCAGTCTCCACATTCTCCTCCACTGTAAGCCATGGGAAAAGCGCAAAATTCTGAAAAACCATGGATACACCGGGATTTACATCTGTTATTACCTTATCTCTGTATATGACAACCCCTTCATCAGGTTTAAGAAGTCCTGCAATTATCCTAAGTAGTGTTGACTTTCCTGAACCAGAAGGACCAAGGATTGAAACAATCTCACCCTCATTTATTGAAAATGTTACACCTTTAAGGACATATATCTCCTTTCCTGTGGGCATAACAAACTTTTTTCCAATGTTTCTTACCTCAAGCAAACTCATATCCTTTACTCCACATGATATTTTTCCTCAGACAACTTATACATCCTTCTCCAGAAGAGCCTATTAAATATTACAACAATTAGGGCCATAAACAAAGTGCCAGCTGCAAGGAGAGGCATGTCTCCTCTCTCTGTGGCAGAGGTTATAGTGGCTCCGAGGCCGGGAATAATAAAGGTCTTTCCAGAAAACTTCACATACTCAGAGACAATGCTTGCGTTGAAAGCTGCTCCCCAGGCTGTTATTCCCCCAGTAACAAGAAAGGAAAAAATGGAAGGAATTACTATAACTCTCCACCAGTGAATTCCCTTTATTCTAAATATCTTACCAGCTTCCACAAAGTTTTTTGGAATTCCTGATGCTCCACCCATAACATTGAAGAGTATATACCATTGGGTTGCAAGGAGCATTAGAAGTATGGAGGCAAAGGAAAGACCACCTCCAATCTTTATAAGAAACAGGAGCAAAACAGGGAATATTGCTGTAGCTGGAATAGAAGCTATTATCTGAGCAATAGGCTGAGCCACCTTTGAAATCTTGGGATTCATTCCTATCTTAACACCAACAGGGATCGTCCATAGATAACCAATTGAGACTGCAGCAACAACCCTAAGGAGTGTAAAGAAACCTCCTTTAACTATCTCTATCCAATCGCTTATACTAACCTTTACAAGAATGGAAAAGAGCCCCTTTGCTCCAACAATGATAAGAAGAAAGATTAAACCTGAAAATATATAAGAAATGAGTTTCTTAATAAGGTCCATTGTGAAGCTTTCTTTCCTTCTCTCAATCTTATCAAAGAGACGCTCTATCCTTGTATTCAATGGAATAAGTAATTTAGATGAAATAAATTCAAGTATCTTTGACTTTCTGTATAAATTCAAAATCACAGAGTGTATCTCCTCCTCCCCTTTCTCCTCCATTTTAAACTTCGTTGACCACGCAATAAGCGGTCTCCATAAGAGCTGGTCTATTAAAACTATAACGAGGACAAGGGTAGCTATCCCCCATATGGTCATCTTTATATCCCCAGACTCAGCGGACTTTGCAAGAAAAGAACCAAGACCTGGAAGAGAGAATTTTTTATTTAAAAGGGTGAATGTCTCACATGCCATAAGGAAGAACCACCCTCCAGCCATGGAAAGCATGCTATTCCATATAAGCCCAATTGCTGCATGTGGAAGTTCAAGTCTTGTAAATCTCTGCCAGAAATTAAGTCTTGAGAGTTTTGCTGCTTCATCAAGTTCCCTTGGAATGGTTTTTAAGGAGTTGTAGAAACTGAAAATAAGATTCCATACCTGACCTGTAAAGATTAAGAGTATGGAGCCAAGCTCAAGTCCAATTCTTGATCCGTGAAACAGGGAAACCATGAAAAAAAGAACCGGTGGGAGAAAGGAGAGAACCGGAATAGACTGGAGGACATCAAGAAGTGGAATTAAAAACACTTCAAGGAATCTGTTTTTTGCTGCGAGATAACCATAGACAAGGGCAAAGATGAAGGAAAGAATAAATGCTATAAAAACTCTCACAACTGAGTAAAGAGCATACAGTGGAAGAAGTTTGAGAGAAAGTATTGTCTCTCCTCTTGCAGGAACAACTCCATATATGGTTCCTCCTTTGAGGAGAAAATAGAAGATTGCAAATATTATTACAAATCCAAGAACATCAAGGGGGTTTACCCCGGTATTTCTTCTCACACTTCTATATTAACCCATAAAAACTTTCCTGATAAATGGCAATAACCTCGTCAATCCCTTCAGGCTTTCTTGGTATAGGCTTTCTCTGCATACTATCCATAACCTCTCTTGCAAACTTTTCAAAATCTTTTTCATCTACTCCTGCCTCATCAAGGGTAATTGGAATCTCAAGAAGTTCGTTCATATCAAGTAAAACTTCTGGAAGAAGATAGGCATCCTCAATATCTATACCAGAATACTCAGATATTATCCTTACAACATTTGCCATCTTCTCATAACAGGCAGGTATATTATATTTCATCACATACGGCATGATAATGGCATTGGCAAGACCATGGGAGAAACCGTACTTCATTGTTAAAGGGTAACCCATTGAGTGAACAAGTCCTGTTCCGGTTTCTGCAATAACCATTCCAGCTACCATTGAAGCGTAATGCATCATCTCCCTTGCCTCAAGATCTCCTCCGTGGAAAACACTTCTTGGGAGAAAGTCAAAGATGATTCTTATAGATTCATAGGCAAGAGAATCGCTAACAGAATTCGCCTTAAGGGAGAGTAAGCCCTCAAGGGCATGGGAAAGGGCATCCATTCCTGTATCTCTTGCAAGCTCCTTAGGCATGGATAGGGTAGTTTCTGGATCAACAAGGGCAACATCTGGAAATATGTATTCTGACCCAACTGCAAGCTTTCTTCCCTCATAAGTTAAAACTGCATATCTTGTAACCTCTGAACCTGTACCAGATGTGGTGGGAATTGCTATAAGCGGAGGAATTTTCCTTTCCACCCTTTTCTCTCCAAGAAGGAAGGGTACTATCTCCTTATAAACTGAATAGATTCCTATTCCTTTGGATAAATCCATTGGACTTCCTCCTCCAATGGCAATGATAAAATCTGAAGAAGTGGAGAGGAACTTTTCTCCACCCTTTTTAACAAGCTGAACAGGAGGATTTGGGACTGTTTCATTAAAAATCTCGTAGGAAATCCCGTTCTTTTCTAAAAGACCTGTGACTCTATCTAAAACTCCACTTTCCTTTGCTGATTTTTTTCCTGTTACAATAAAGGCCTTCTTTCCAAACTTCTTACCTAACTCTCCAACTCTTTCAACCTCTCCTTTTCCAAAATAGACCTTTGTTGGTATAAAATACTTAAATTTCATTACTC
>CAZNRO010000041.1:0-8555 GCA_964575745.1 uncultured Caldisericota bacterium
TTGGAGGATGTTTTGGTTATAAATCTGATGTAATCATTGAACAGACAGTAGCTTATATAGCAAGTTTTGTACCAGGAAGACCTGTAAAGTGGGTTGCCTCACGTAAGGAAGACTTTACAAGTACTGTTATTGCACATGGTATGAGAATCAGAATGAAAATAGGTGCAAAGAAGGATGGTAAACTTGTGGCAATGAAAGCTACGCTATATCACTCCACTGGTGCCTATGCTGACACAGGAGTAAATATTGCGCAGGGTGCCGCTCATTCCTCAACAGGACCGTATGAGGTTCCAAACTGCCATCTTGAAGCATACTCAGTTTACACAAACACACCACCTGTAGGCGCCTATAGAGCTTATGGTTATCAATATTCCCACTTCGCCCTTGAAAGGCTCATGAGCATTCTGGCAAGAAAACTTAATATGGATGAGTTTGAGCTGAGAGAAAAAAACTATCTTGGTGAAGGAAAAGAGAATGCACTTGGAGAAAAAATGTGGAAGATGCACGGAGATGTTAAGAAGTGTACAGATCTTGTAAAAAAGGCTATATTTTCCAAACCAAAACCAAAGGAAGATGAAAGATACTTTTATGGAAGGGGATTTGCAGCTATAGTTAAAGGACCTAAAGGAGCACCAAATTCCTCCAAAGGTTGCTATATCAAATTCAACATAGATGGTAGTGTCTCAATTAACATGGGTGGTGCCGAGGTAGGACAGGGTTTAAGAACAGTAGTTAAACAGGTAACAGCAGAAGCTTTAAAAATCCCACCAGAGAAGGTAAGGGTATACACAGAAATAGACACACAGTTCTCTCCATGGGAATGGCAAACAATTGGTTCCATGTTTACTGTGCAGGGAGGAAGGGCCATAGTTAGAGCAGCAGAAAGACTCATTCAGAAGTTAAAACAAAATGCAGCATATGCTCTAAGATGTGACATAGATATGCTTGATTATGATGGTGAGTATGTATTTTTAAAATCAGATCCAAGCGTAAGGATCTCTGTACCTGAAATAGTCAGAGGATACATGCATGATGATGGAATAACAGTGGGAGAGGTTCTTCAAGCAACAGCTGATGCGAGACTCCCACGCTACTCACTTCCGGATCCTGAGACAGGTCAGGGAAATATGGGTGTTGATTATACCTTTGGTGCTCAGGGATGTGAGATAAGGATTGATAAAAAAACTGGAGAGATAATTGTAGACCATTTTGCATCTGCTTTTGATGTAGGTCAGGTGATAAACCCTGTTCAGATAAGAGGTCAGGTGGTTGGTGGTGTTATGATGGGAATTGGTGCAACACTTTATGAAGAACTAAAATTTGATAAAGATGGAAGAATTATAAATCCTCATTTCAAAACTTATAGATTCCCTACAATAGAAGATACACCAAAGAAACAAACTGTTGAATTTGTTGAAACACCAGATGAAATAGGACCTTTCGGAGCAAGGGGAATAGGAGAGCATCCTGTTATAGGAGTTGCCCCAGCAATACTCAATGCAATATACGATGCTATAGGGGTAGACTTTTATCGTATTCCAATCACGCCAGACTTAATCAAAAAGGTCATTGAAGAGAAAAAGAAACAAAAAACAGAAGTTTCTTAATAGGAGGAATACAAATGGGAGAGAAGATTAACTTCACAGTAAATGGAAAACCTGTAAGTGTGGAGATAGAAGGATGGGAAAAACTTCTGGATATACTGAGAGATTACCTTGGTCTTACAGGTGCGAAAAGAGGTTGTGATGATGCCACATGCGGTGCATGTGTTGTAGTAGTAAATGGAGAGGCTGTAAAAAGTTGTATATACTCAGCCAAAAAACTGGAAGGGGCAGAAGTAATCACCATTGAAGGGTTAACTGATGGTAAAAAACTCCATCCAATTCAACAGGCTCTTATAGACGCTGGAGCAGTTCAGTGCGGTTTCTGTAGCCCTGGTATTATACTGGAGCTTTATGCCCTTTTTAACAAAAACATAGATGCTACTGAGGAAGAGATACTTAAGGCTCTTAAAAATCACCTCTGTAGGTGTACTGGATATGAGACCATCCTTGAAGGAGCAAAACTTGCTCAAAAATATTTGAAGGAAGGGAAGGTATTTAAATAATAAAAGGAGGTTTCTTATGTATGATATAGTAATTAGAAACGCGAAAACAAGAAAACTTAAAGGTCTTGTTGACATTGGAATTCTTGACGGAAAAATCAAAACCATCAAGGAAAAGATTGATGAGAAGGGTGCTACAGAAATTGATGCAAAAGGAAAACTTGTAACTGAGTCATTTGTAAATGCTCATCTTCACCTGTGTAAAGTTTATACCCTGATGATGATGACAGAAGAGGCTCTAAAGGATTATCATGGAGAAGATATGGGCAAAGCCATGACAGCCATAGAACTTGCAGCCAAGATAAAGGAAAAGTATGATGAAAAGTGGATACTTCCAAATGTAAGAAAGGCTCTTAGGATGGCAGCATTAAATGGTGTTACTCATATAAGAGCATTTGCTGATGTAGATAATAAAGCAAAACTTGAGGGAATAAAAGCACTTATCAAAGCAAGAGAAGAGTTTAAAGGAATTGTTGATGTGGAAGTGGTAGCCTTTCCACAGGATGGAGTGGTAAGGGAACCTGGAGCCTATGAGCTTGTGAGAGAAGCAATGAAATTGGGTGCAGATGTAGTTGGTGGAATTCCATGGATTGAATTCACCGAAGAAGATGAACAGGAACATATTGACAAGATGTTTGAAATCGCTAAAGAATTTGATAAGCCTGTATCCATGCTTGTCGATGACGCCGGTGATCCTGGATTAAGAACACTGGAAATGTTAGCCTTAAAAGCAATAAAAGAGGGATGGGAAGGAAGGGTTCTTGCTCACCACGCAAGAGCAATGGCTCTATATCCAAAACCATACTTTATGAAACTCGTTGCCATTCTAAAGAAGGCAAAGATGGGCGTTATAAGCGATCCACACACAGGACCTCTTCATGCAAGAGTTAAAGAAATGATAGAAGAGGGTGCTCTTGTTGCTCTTGGTCAGGATGATATATCAGATGCTTACTATCCTTATGGTAGAAATAACATGCTGGAAGTAGCATTCCTTTCATCTCATATCCTCTGGATGACAACCAGTGAAGATATGGAAAAACTCTATGATATGATAACAGTTGATGCTGCAGAAGCTATGGGGATTAAAAACTTTGGTTTAAAAGAAGAAAATGACGCACATCTCGTTGTTTTAAAAGAGGAGAATGTTCTTGAAGCTCTAAGAAACCATGATGAACCAGAATACATCATAAGTCATGGAAAGCTTGTAGATAAAGAAAAATTCAGAGGTTAGATTTTTAAAGACTGAATTTAAAAAGGAGGGCAAAAGCCCTCCTTTTTATTCTTACCTTTTTTCCTCCCCTCTTATTATCTCCTTAATCCTTGAAATCCTTGCGTGAGATTCTCTCTCCAGCTCATCAAGTTTATTTGTTATATACTTTATAGTCTCTTCAAGAGACGGTATCATTATGTATTCAAGGGCATTAACTCTCCTTCTTGTCTTTTCTATATCTCTTGATAGTTCCTCAAGTGCCTTAATCTTTTCTGCAAGAGAGATAAGTTTTGGTAAGAAGTTTATAAACCCCTGAATCCCAAAATCATATTCAGGTGTAGTTATGTTAACTGGATAGTCAAAGACTTTCCCTTTTATATCAAGTTTAAACTCTGGAACAACCACTCCCATTATATTTTTCTTCTCATGCTTTAACCTTACATCTGTTCTTTTTTTGGATAAAAGCTTTATCGTTTCTTTCCCCATTTCACTTTCTGCAAGGGCAAAAAGACTTTCAATCCTTAGATACTCTCTATCAACAATTTCTGTATCTTCTCTAAACTCCTTAGCAGTTTTTATAAAATCCTTCATCATCCCTTCCAGTTTGTCCTTTAGGAGTTTGTGACCTCTTCTTGCAATATTAAGCCTCCGCTTTAGGCGGAGGAGAACCATTCTATTAGGATTTGCTTTTATTTTCATCTATAAACCTCTTTAGATACTTTTCTATGTACTCTTCTCTCACTCTCTTAAGTTCAGGAATTGGGATCATGGATAGGAGCTTCCATCCTATATCCAGTGTTTCCTCAATAGTTCTATTCTCATACTCACCCTGATTTATAAATTCTTTCTCGAATCTATTTGCAAACTTTACAAATATTCTATCAACAGGTGTTAATGCGGTCTCACCAAGAATTGTAGCAAGTTCTTCGGCATCCTTTCCTCTTGCATAAGCTGCATATAACTGATTCATAAGATCTGAATGGTCTTCCCTTGTTTTGTCTTTTCCAATACCCTTATCTTTAAGTCTCGAAAGGGATGGTCTTACGTCAATTGGGGGATATATTCCCCTCTTATGAAGATCTCGTGAAAGAAATATCTGTCCCTCTGTTATGTATCCGGTAAGGTCAGGTATTGGGTGGGTTTTATCATCTTCAGGCATTGTTACAACAGGGATTTGAGTTATAGATCCCTTCTTTCCTTTTATTCTTCCAGCTCTCTCGTATATGGTTGCAAGGTCTGTATACATATACCCGGGATATCCCCTTCTTCCAGGAACTTCCTTTCTTGCAGCAGAAATTTCTCTTAATGCCTCACAGTAGTTTGTCATATCTGAAAGTATTACAAGTACGTGCATATCAAGGTCAAAGGCAAGATACTCTGCCACTGTAAGAGCTGTTCTTGGAAGAGATATTCTCTCAATTACCGGGTTATTTGCAAGATTTATAAAGAGCACTGCCTTTGTTATTGCACCTGTTCTCTTTAAATCAGTTATGAAGAAATTTGCCTCTTCAAAGGTGATACCCATAGCAGCAAAAACCACTGCAAATTTTTCTCCTGTCTTAAGTACTTTAGACTGCCTTGCAATTTGAGCAGCAAGATGAGGATGTGGAAGTCCTGCTCCAGAAAATATTGGTAGTTTTTGTCCTCTTACCAGAGTGTTAAGACCATCAATGGCTGACACACCTGTCTGAATAAACTCGTTTGGATAGTCTCTTGCGTATGGATTTATTGGATTTCCATTTATATCCCTCATATCCTCTGGAATAATATCAGGTCCTCCATCTATAGGTTCACCGAATCCATTAAATATTCTTCCAAGAATATCTTTTGATACAGGAACCTCAAGTCCTCTTCCAGTAAACTTAACTCTACATTCCTTTGGGTTAAGTCCATAGGATGGTTCAAATAGCTGTAAAAGTGCTCTATTTTCTTCAGCAACAAGAACTTTCCCTCTTCTTTCTTCTCCAGAAGGAAGTGTTATTTCTACAAGTTCCCCATACTTCACTCCACTAATATCTTGAACCACCATTAGAGGTCCTGCTATTTCACTTGTGGTAAGATACTCTTTAGCCATTAACAACCTCCTTCTCTTCAGTTAGAGATCTGAAACTCTCCTCAACTTTTTCAATCAATTTATCGAATCTTTCACCCATCTCTTCCTCAGGTATATATTTTGCTCTGGCTATATCCACTCTTACAGGAAGTTCAATAATGCTGTCCAATTCTACACCCTTCTGCAGAGCCTCTACGCTTTTGTCATAGAAAAACAGAATAAGTTTAAGCATTAAGTATTGTTTCTTTAATGAAGAGTATGTATCGACTTCATGATAAGCATTCTGGTGAAGAAAATCTTCTCTTATGGATTTTGCTCCTTCAAGGACAAGTCTATCTTTCGCTGATAAAGCATCTATTCCCACAAGTCTAACAATCTCCTCGAGTTCAGCTTCCCTTTCCAGTAATTCCATTGCTTTTTCTCTTAAAGGAGGGAACTCTTTATCCACCTTTTCTTCATAGTATGGATCAAGATCCTTTGTGTAAAGTGAATAACTCGTTAGCCAATTTATTGCAGGAAAGTGTCTTCTTGATGCAAGCGTATCATCAAGTCCCCAGAATACCTTTACAACTCTCAATGTGGATTGGACTACAGGGTCTGAAAGATCACCACCAGGAGGTGAAACTGCACCAATTACAGATAAGGATGAAATTCTATCATCTCTTCCAAGATTAACAACTCTCCCGGCCCTCTCATAGAACTGTGCAATTCTTGAAGCAAGGTATGCAGGGTATCCCTCCTCACCAGGCATCTCCTCAAGTCTTCCTGATATTTCCCTCATTGCTTCTGCCCAACGAGAAGTAGAATCTGCCATGAGCGCAACATTATAACCCATATCTCTAAAATATTCGGCAAGAGTTATACCTGTGAATACTGATGCTTCTCTTGCAGCAACAGGCATATTTGATGTATTAGCTATAAGGATTGTTCTTTCCATAAGAGGACGTCCTGTCCTTGGATCCTTAAGTTCAGGAAACTCAATAAGTACCTCTGTCATCTCGTTTCCTCTCTCACCACACCCAACATATACAACTATCTCTGCATCAGCCCACTTGGATAACTGATGCTGAGTGACAGTTTTACCAGAACCAAAAGGACCAGGAATACACGCTGTTCCTCCCTTAGCTATAGGAAAGAATGTATCAATAACTCTTTGCCCTGTTACAAGAGGAATATCAGGTGGAAGCTTCTCTTTCACAGGTCTTGGAATTCTCACAGACCATTTTGTAAGCATTGATATTTCTTTTTCACCATCTTTAGTTTTTAGAACAACTACTTTATCTTCGATTTTTTTCTTCCCTGAAAAAACTTTTATCACCTTTCCATGTATTCCAGGGGGAACAAGTATCTTGTGAACAATAATTTCTGTTTCCTTAACTGTGCCTAATACATCTCCTTCTACCACCTCATCTCCCTCTTTTACAAGCGGTTCAAACTCCCATTCTTTATCTCTTGGAAGGGCTTTCTCTTTGACTCCTCTAACAATAAATGGTCCGTGTCTGAGACTTATAACATTTAAAGGTCTCTGAACACCATCAAATATAGCTCCAATAAGACCCGGTCCTAATTCCACAGAAAGCGGTGCTCCTGTGGGTACAACTGGATCTCCAGGACCAACACCTTCTGTCTCCTCATAAACCTGAATAAATACCATTCCACTTTTTATCTGAATTACTTCTCCAAGCAATCCTTGCTCTCCAGCAAGAACCACTTCATACATCTTTACACCTTCAAGTCCCTTAGCAACAACCAAAGGACCTGCTACTTTAATTATTCTTCCTTTCTTCATTCTTCTTCTCCCTTTTTAAGGATATCCACTCCAACTGCTTTCTCTATCATCCTTCTTATATATTTAAAACTTACTTCCTCTCTTCTTCCCCTTGTGGGAAGAAATATGACTACCGGAAGGAATTCCTTTTTCATCTCAAGGTATACAGGTAAAATTCTATCCTTTAGATCCTCAGAAACTATAATAAGAGAATAGAGATTTTTCCTATAGGCATCCTGAAAGGATTCTTCTATATTTTCATCAATGAAAGCGTCTATCCCAAGACCCTTAAGTATCAAACCTATTGATTCATCACCGAAAAAACATATCTTATCCATTTATATTTCTCAACCTCCGAATAACCATGCTCTCTGGGAGATTATATTTTATTCCAATGTAAACTGTTCTTAAATTCTTATACTCCATAAGTTTTAAGTTCATATAGGCAAAAGGAAGAGATGGACCAAAAGCAATGCCTTGAGCTTTTTTCAAATATTTTATTAGATACTCGTCCTTCATCTTTCCTAAAGAGAGAAGCATATCTTCCATTTTTCTTTCAACCTGAAAGGATGGATACTTTCTAAGAGAGAAATCAATAAAGGATTCTAATGACGATTTTTCGAAAGAATTAAATGTTGAAGGTTTTATTGTTCCATGTGGAATATAGTAAAAATCTGATTCCTTCAAAGCTTTATGTCTTATAAAGTTTACAATATTTGTAAGATCTACCTTGATTTCAAGAAATCTCTTCAAAAACTCATCTCTCTCTGCAAATTCCAGTTCTCTTTCCACTTCTTTTCTTATAAGAAAGATTTCTGTCTTTTTCTCATCCTGGACGTACTTCTTTAACTCTTTTAGAATAAGTTTTATATCTTCAGGTAGTTTTCCTACACCTTTATAAATGTAATTTCTTATCTCACTTACCGATATATCTGCGGTAGTTAATGTAAGCTCTTTTTCACTCAACACACCTCTTATGGAGAGAAAAAGAGTAGAAGTGTGGAAGTAGCTAAAAATAAAATCCCCAGGTGATTTGGTCTTTATTAGGTTCAAATTCTTTCGCCAGTCATAGTTTATTATTTCGTTAAAATCTTTATACTCCTCCCCTATCTCATATATTCTTCTTAGATTTGAAACAAACTCATCAAGGGTATTAGAGAGAAAATTCTTCATTACCTCAATCTTTAAAATCTTGCTCATTAGAACCACTGATTTTCCTGAAAGGTAGTTCCAGCCTTTTAAATTCACTTCTCTTCCTCTAAAAATAGAATTTTCTGTAATTCAACCAGAAGATCTTTCCATTTCTCTTCTAACTTTCTTAATGGAGAAATGGTTACAACAAAACCATCTCCTACAACTTTAGTTTCGTTGCCAATTTCAAATTTGATTTTCTCTTGACCCAATTTTTTCTCTACAGTTT
>CAZNRO010000042.1:0-8262 GCA_964575745.1 uncultured Caldisericota bacterium
AAACTTAACACATATCTTTTTTTCATGTTCACCTCCACTTGATTCCATTTTACAATAATTTAAATGGTATAATAATCTCTGATGACCAGTATAGAAGAATTAAAGAATTTTTACAAAAAGAAAAGGGAAGAAGCTATAAAGAGTGAATCTTATGTATTCTACTTTTGTTCATACATTCCTCCAGAGATTATACACGCCTCTGGATTAATACCTTTTAGATACATTCCCCCTCCCATGTTTCCTGTAAAAACTGACGAGATAATGCCAAAATATGTCTGTCCATACTTAAGGAGCATTACAGAAGAAAAACTCAGAGAAAATTTCCATATGAAAAAAGTTATATTTACAGATGGATGTGATTCATCAAAGAGAATATACGAGGTCTGGAAAGAGATTAATCTATCAGATGATACTTACTTTCTTGAGATTCCATTTGGTGAAGAGAAAAAAGATATAAAATTCTTCTCAGACGAACTTAAAAAGTTGTTTTTACATCTCTCTAAAAACAAATCCTCCTCTGACAGAATATTTGATTCAATAGAGGTATACAATAGAGCAAGAAAAAAGATAAGGGAAGAGGAAAAAAATATAAATGGCATTGGAAAGGGAACCTTTCTATTCTATATGCATAATCTCTTTAATTCTATGGATCCAGAGGAGTTTTTAAAATTAAACTTTTCTTTTAATGGTAAAAAGGGGAAAGTCAGACTTTATCTCTTCTCAACCATGTATCCATACGAACTTGTGGAGTATCTTGAAGAGATTGGGGTAGAGATAGTGTATGATGATTCGTGTTTTGGAGGAAGACTTCTTGAGGATGTATATTTACTTTCTGACCCCTTTGAAACCCTCTCTTTCTATCTATTAAAGAGGGAAGGATGTGTCAGAAGAAGGGAAATAGAGGACAAAATCTCCTTTATAGAAAACAGGGTAAAGGAAATGAATCTGGATGGTGTGATTTTTTACTCTTTAAAATACTGTGATCCCCTTTTATTTTACATTCCTGTTTTGAGAAAGAGACTTAAAGAAAAGGGGATAAGAACACTTCTCTTGGAGGATGATTTTACCATGGGAATAAAAGGGCAGATTAGAACAAGAGTTGAGGCGTTTATGGAGATGATAGGATGAATCTTGATACATCTAAAATAAATCCAGACTTCTTTAAAAAAATTGTATCCAAGCCATACATATATCCTCTAATAAGGGGAATACTCATACAGATATTGAAACCAGATAGAATAGCCAAAGTATCCATCAATTTTTCCATGGAAATTTTAAAAAAGAACTTTGGTAAGAACAGCACTGTGGTCATGAGTAATGTTTTTATGCCAACAGAGATCTTCTATGCCCTTGACATATACCCTATTCTTCCAGAGGTTGCCTCAGCAGTCTCTGCCAATTTTGGAATCTCCTCTCCAACTCTTTATGAAATTGAGGACATTGTGTATTCAAAGGATCTATGCAGTGTTCATAGAGGTCTTGTGGGACTTGTAAAGATGGGCTTTCTTCCCAGACCAAACTTTCTCGTAGTTACAAATCAACCATGTCATTCTGCAATTCATTCATTCTTTTTAATTTCAAAGGAGCTCGGAGGAGATTTTAATGTTATAGATGTTCCGTATAGATACGATAATTTTACACTGGAATATGTGGCAGAATCCATTAAGAATGTATTTGAGAAACTAAGTAAATCTGTTGGGAAACGAAATTCTTTTAATAGACTAAGAGATGCTTTATTTTACTCCAATGAAGCAAGGAAATATCTCGTAGAAGCAAATGAATTGCGAAAAGAGGGAGTTGTAATAGAAGGAAGGAAGTTTCTTGGATATGCAGGAATGATATTTTCTGCTTTTGGTTCAAGATATGGGGTTAAATTCTTTAAGGCTTTAAGGGATGAAATTAAAGAAAGGTTAAAGAAAAGGGAATTCTTACCGGTTAAAAAGAAAATCTACTGGATGCACCTTGGACCATACTTTAAGACTGATTTATTTAACTGGTTTAACAAAAAGGGAGCTTATATCGTTTTTGAGGAGACAAGTAAAGTTTACTGGGATGAGTTTGATATAAATGAGCCGTTTCTGTCGCTCGCAAAGAAGGTTCTCTCTTCCACTGCCTTCTCAAATGTGGACGATAGGTCCTCTCTGGCTATGGAAGGTATCAATGAGTACAAAGCAGATGGAGTAGTAATTTTCAACCAGTGGGGATGCAGACAGGGTGCAGGTAATTCATATATTTTGAGAAAAAGATTGATAGAAAAGGGAATACCGTCAATTGTTATAGATGGAGATTTAGTTGACGAAACAAACTTTCCTAAAGAGCAAATCAAAACGAGATTGGAAGGTTTCATGGAGGTGATTTCATGAAATATTTTATGGGAGTAGATATTGGTTCTGTATCCACTAAGGTTGTCTTGATACATGCAAACGAGGAAATTAAAATTGTTGCATCAAAAGTTGCTCCTACTGGTGTAAGGGGGAACGAAGTTGCCAATAAATTAATAGATGAAATTCTTATGGAGGTTAATCTCAAAAGAGAGGATTTATCACTTATCCTTGCCACAGGATATGGAAGGATAAATGTTGATTTCACTGACATAACAAAAACAGAAATCTCCTGTCATGCAAAGGGAGCAAAGTATTTTTTCCCAAATGTTCACACAATAATAGATATAGGTGGACAGGACAGCAAAGCTATAAGAGTTGGAGATATGGGAGAGGTTCTTGATTTTGCCATGAACGATAAATGCGCAGCAGGCACTGGGAGATTCCTTGAGGTTATGTCTCATGCTCTTCAAGAGAAACTTGACAATTTTGGCATTCTTCACAAAGAAGCGAAAAACATGGTAGAAATAACGAGTATATGCACAGTCTTTGCAGAATCTGAGGTGGTTTCTCTCCTCGCTGAGGGAAAGGATAAAAAGGATATTATCAAGGGAATAAACTACTCTGTTGCCAAGAGAGCTTTGTCTCTTATGAAGAGAGTTGGAATTAAAGAAGAGATTGTTATGACTGGAGGAGTTGCAAAGAACCCTGGCGTGGTGATGGCGCTTGAGGATTTATTAAAATTGAAAATAAGTATTCCAGAGCATCCCCAGATAATGGGTGCTCTTGGAGCAGCTTTGTTCGCTAAGGAAACAATGGAGGTGAAGAGTGGAAGAGATAATTGATGTGAGAGCAAGAGAGATTCTGGATTCAAGAGGAAATCCAACTATAGAGGTTGAAGTTTATACAATATCTGGTTTTATGGGAAGAGCCGCTGTTCCTTCAGGGGCATCAACTGGAAAACACGAAGCTCTTGAATTGAGGGATAAAGACAAAAGATTCCACGGAAAAGGTGTTAGAAAAGCATGTGATAACGTAGAGAAGTTAATATCTGTAGAGATCCTCGGGATGGATTGTTTGAAACAGAGAGAAATTGACAGAAGAATGATTAAACTTGATGGAACAGATAACAAAAGTAGTCTCGGGGCTAACGCCATTCTCGGGGTTTCCCTTGCTACCTCCCGTGCTGCTTCAAATTTCCTTGGTATTCCACTTTACTTTTACATTGGAGGGGTTCAGGCAAATGTCCTTCCGGTTCCATTCTTAAATATTTTAAATGGAGGGAAACATGCAGATAACAATCTTGATATTCAAGAGTTTATGATAGTCCCAAAAGGTTTTACTTCCTTTAAAGAGGCAATTAGATCTGCCAGTGAAATTTATATGAGTCTAAAGAGTATTTTGAAGGAGAGAAAGTTACTTTCTGGACTTGGAGATGAGGGAGGTTTTGCACCAAGCCTTAATTCACATGAGGAAGCCATAAAATTAATAATTGAAGCTATAGAGAAATCTGGATACAAACCTGGCAAAGAGGTGTTTATAGCTATAGATAGTGCTGCATCTGAGTTTTACAAGGATGGTAAATACCTATTTGAAGGAAAAGAAAGAACAGCCAAAGAGATGATAGATTACTATGAGAAGATTGTGGAAGGATATCCAATAATTTCTATTGAAGATCCTCTATCTGAAGATGATTTTGAAGGGTGGAAAGAGATAACCATGAGATTGGGAAAAAGAATTCAGATTGTTGGAGATGATATATTTGTTACAAATAAAGAAAGATTACTTAAGGGTATAGAGAGCGGTATAGCAAATGCTATTCTAATAAAATTAAATCAAATAGGGACACTAACAGAAACTCTGGAGGTAATAAGAATTGCAAAGGATAACAATTACAAAGTTATGGTCTCCCACAGATCAGGAGAAACAGAGGATACCTATATTGCTGATCTATCAGTTGGTTCAAATGCATATCAGATAAAAACAGGAGCACCTGCAAGGGGTGAGAGAACAGCAAAGTATAACAGGTTAATAAGAATAGAGGAAGAACTTGGAGAGGAAGCAGAGTTTGGCGGAGAATATATCAAGTTTTAAAAAGAGAATTAAAAATAGAGAAATAGAGGTTTCTGTTGTAGGGCTTGGGTATGTTGGTTTACCTCTATCTTTACTGATTGCACGAAAAGGTTTTAAAGTTAGAGCCTTTGATATATCAGAGGAGAAAATTAACCTTTTAAGCAAAGGAAAGAGCTATATAGTTGATGTAGAAGATAAAGAGATAAGTGATGTTCTTGGAAAAACATTCTTTCCAACCAATACAAAAAAGGATTTAAAAAATGTAGACGTATTTATAGTCTCTGTACCAACACCCCTTAACAAAAACAAGACTCCCAACCTCAAGTATATAAACATGGCTATAAGGGATATAAAAAGCATATGGAAAGAGGGTGAGAGGTTATTCATATTTGAAAGCACACTTCCTCCAGGAACTACCGAAGAGATAATATATAAAAAATTTTCAAAAAAAGGAAAAAAATTTTACCTCTGCTTTTCTCCTGAAAGGATAAATCCAGGAAGTGAATACCCTCTTCATGAAATACCTAAGGTTATGAGCGGGATAGATGAAGATTCATTAAATCTCGGGGTTTACTTTTATTCAAACATTTTCTCAAAAATTGTTCCTGTATCAAGCACAAAAACTGCTGAACTTGTGAAACTTCTTGAAAATACATACAGATTCATAAACATATCTTTTATAAACGAATTTGCAAAGTTATGCCATCTGGAAGGAGTTGATGTTTTTGAGGTAATAGAAGCTGCAAAAACAAAACCTTACGGTTTTAATGCCTTTTATCCTGGTTGGGGTGCTGGAGGAGAGTGTATACCAACTGTTCCTTTGTTCCTTTCAAAAAGATCCCGTGGTCTTGGAATGAGGTTCTCTATGGTTGAAGATGCAGATATTATAAATGAAAGTATACCATTCTTCTGGTATGGAGTACTAAAACCATACATAAAAGAACGAGTTTTTGTTTTTGGCGTAAGCTATAAAAAGGATGTTGGAGATTTAAGAAACTCACCACCATTGAAGCTTATTGAAATACTAATGAAAAAAAGTTTTAAGGTAAATTTCTACGATCCGTTCATTGAAAAAATAAAGGTAAATGGCGAGGAGTTGGAGGGTATAAAACCAACAAAAGAATTAATTAAAATTTCGGATGTTATAGTTATTGGGACAAATCACTCAACACTTCCATATGATCTTATACTCTCATCAGGCAAACCCGTGCTTGATCCTTTTGGAGTCTTACCTCCATCTCCTTTTGTTATTTCTTTTTCTCATGGTAAAATTGAAATATGATTTCTAATCTTAAATTGCTTGCCAAGAAGGTCTTAACTGATATTTTTTCTGAAAGAGTGAAGAGAACTCTGATGGTGAATCAAGGAACCTATTTCTTATACGGTGAATCATTTGTATCACTTCTAAGATATGGAACCTTCACCAGTAAATTCAATGAGATGTTTTACCTTTTGAAGGATAAGTACTTTGGAGACAAAGCAGTTTACATTGAACTTGACACACTGAAAAAGTTTCTTTCAAAGTTTGAAAGAATTAAAAAGGCAAGACCTGTAAAAGCTACGGTGGTCTTTGTGAGTGAGTTTCAGGATGTATATCTTGTTTCTCCATCCTTTATAAGAGAGTTTAAAGATCGGTTTGGTACTGTGGGGAAGATAGATGGAAGAGCGGTAATATACATTCCTGTGTCTATGCTAATAAAATGGCACAGACAGGAACTTACTGAAGAGGAGAAGAGAGAAAGAAGAATGAGAGAAATTATACAGGAGATAAACTCCCTTGATGATGAGGATAGTTTGCTATCTTTCTTTGAGGAAGAAGATGAGGGTGAAGAAATGCTTTCTCCCTCCCTTTATTTAGATACCACATGGGAGGAAAAGGAGAAATACTTTATAAAAAAGATTAAAGAATTGGAAGAGGGTTTGAAAGAACTAAGAGAAGAAATTAAAAAATTACGGAGGAAGGAGGTATGATGGAATTTAAAAAGGAAGATGTCGAGAAGAATAAATTCCTTGCTGCTATAAGTTATATACCGCTCCTCTTTATTGTAACCTTCGCGGTAGCACCCAACAGTGAGTTTGCAAAAGCTCATGCAAAACAGGGGCTTATACTTTTTATTGTGGAAGTAATCAACGGAATACTCTCCCTTATTCCAATAATAGGTTTCCTATTCAAATTTTTGGTCGGAGCGGTTCTCTTTATCGTAGCTGTAGTTGCTTTTGTATATGCAATAACAGGTAATTACTGGAAAATTCCTTTCGTTGGTGATATCTCAGAAGAAATAAAAATTTGAACATAAAAGAAGAAATTAAAAAGAGGGGTATTTTTTTAAAGAAAAGGTGGGGACAGAATTTTTTTGTTGGTGATCCTGATAAACTTTTAGATTTTACATCTATTACAGATAGAGACTTTGTCATTGAAGTAGGCACAGGCACAGGAAATCTAACTGAAGAGATTGCAAAAAGATGTAAATTTGTTGTCTCCTATGAAATAGATAAGAGGCTTAAAGAGATGATTTATAACAACATTGAAGGTGTAAGGAATGTAGAGGTAAAATTTATGGACTTTTTGAAAGAAGAGGAATTTCCTGATGGTGATTTGATGTTCTTCTCTAACCTTCCATACTCATCAGGTACTGAAATTTTAAAGAAAGTTGTCATGATAAATAACATAACAAGGGGATACTTTATGATTCAGAAAGAATTGGGTGAAAGAATTAAATCTTGCCCTTCAAAAAAAACCTACTCTGCCATTTCTGTGTTTCTTCAGACCTTCCTTAGCTTTAGAAAACTTAAGGATGTATCAAAGGAAAATTTCTTTCCTGTACCTCAGGTTAATTCCACATTCTTTGAGTTTAAACGGATAAGGGAGTGGGAGGATAGATGGGATAGATATGAAACTTTTCTAAAAAGAGTGTTTTCAAAGAGGAGGAAGAAAATCAAGACCTCTATATTCTCTTTTATTAAAGAACTTCCTGAATTTAATATGGATTTAAGACCTGAAAATTTATCCATTGAGGAGTATATAAAAATCTATGAGATATTTAGCCAAAGCAAAAATAAACCTAACTCTTGATGTAGTTGGAAAGCTTCCTGATGGGTATCATCAAATAAAGAGTCTTGTATTAAAGATTCCTCTCTTTGACATTATAGAAATTGATGAAGGAAAGGGGATTTATCTTACAGAAAGAGTTAGAGAAGAAAACAACACTGTAAAAAAAGCTTTGGATTTATTCTTAAAGGAAATCAATGTAAAAAAAGAATTTTTTATAAAAATCACAAAAAATATACCAATAGGATCTGGACTTGGAGGTGGAAGTTCTGATGCTGCCACTGTGCTTAAGGCACTTAATTCTGTATTTGGATACCCATTGAGTCTAAAAGATTTAATAAACATCGGAGCAAATGTTGGCTCAGATGTTCCTCTATTTATTAGAGAGGAGAATCTTCTCCTCATAGAGAATAAAGGTGAAAAGGTTATGCCTATCTATGTGAAAGACAGAGAATTTTTCATTGCAGTTATATTTCCCGGTTTTAGAATCAGCACATCTCGTGTCTATTCACTGGTAGATGAATACTCTAATTTTAATACCTCTACCGATACAGTGCTGGATAGGTTAATCAGTAATGAAGATTTCCTTTCCTATCTTAAAAATGACTTAGAGAAACCTGCAATTAAGCTAAATCCTAACTTAGTCAAACTCAAAGAGGAACTTAAAGGATTTAAACCTGATGCTTTGGTTCTTTCAGGAAGTGGATCGTCATATGCCCTCTTCTTTAAGACTCCTCAATCTCTTTTTCCTCTTGAGAAGACTCTAAAGAATTCTCCTCTTCAGGTTTTTCTGTTCCATGTCTTAGGGTGGGAGAAGAT
>CAZNRO010000043.1:0-7929 GCA_964575745.1 uncultured Caldisericota bacterium
ATAATTTGAAATGTTTTGTGTCTATGGTATAATTTGAAGGAACAAAACTTGAAAGTAGTATCTCAGATAATAGGAGTTAGGAGGAACTATGAAAACAACTCTTATAAAACCAAAAGAAGTAGTTAGAACTTGGTGGTTGATTGATGCCAAGGATAAAACCCTTGGAAGGATTGCAGTTATTATTGCAAAATTGCTTATGGGTAAGCATAAGCCAGATTATACTCCATACGCTGATTCAGGTGATTATGTTGTGGTAATCAATGCGGATAAGATAAGGGTATCTGGTGAGAAGGAGATTGAAAAAATTTATTATCATGCATCGGGTTATCCAGGTGGTTTGAAGGAAACAAGGTTTAGGGATATGATTAAAAAACATCCAGACTTTCCTATAAGAAGTGCTGTTAAGGGAATGCTCCCAAAGAATAAACTAAGATACAGGATGCTTAAAAGACTTAAAGTTTATGCTGGTAGTGAGCATCCACATAATTCACAGAACCCTGTACCATATAAGGAGGAGAAATGAGTCCACTTATTGCTGGAAAGAGAAAGACATCTATAGCAAGAGTGAAGTTAACATCAGGTAAAGGAACAATCACAGTTAATGGTAAGTCTTTTGAAGAGTATTTTCCAATTTTATTTCATAGACTTGTAGTTCTTCAACCATTTAAAGAAACAGGCAGAGAAGGAAAATATGATGTTGTGGTAAAGGTAGAGGGAGGAGGGAAAAGCTCACAGGCTCAGGCAATAAGGCATGCAATTTCCCGTGCTCTTTCTGATTTAGAGCCTTCTTTAAGACAAACACTGAAATCTAAAGGACTTCTTTCCTTTGACGCCAGAATAAAAGAAAGAAAGAAACCAGGTCTTCATAGAGCAAGAAAAGCAAGACAGTATAGAAAGAGATAAGTTTAGTTAAAGGAGGGAAATTTTTGGGAAAAAGTATTGTTGTAACCTCTGGTAAGGGAGGGGTTGGTAAAACTACTATTGTAGGAAACATTGGAACAGGTCTTGCGCTTAAAGGGAAAAGAGTGGTTCTTATTGATGTTGACATAGGTTTAAGGAATCTTGATCTTGTTCTTGGACTGGAGAATAGAATTGTTTACACAATAATGGATGTGCTGGATGGTTCATGTAAGCTCTCACAAGCCCTTGTTAAGGATAAAAGATTCAAAAATAGACTCTATCTTCTTCCTGCAGCTCAAACGAGGATGAAGGAAGAGATTAAAATTGAGGATTTAAGGGATATAGTGTTAAAGTTAAAAAAAGAATTTGATTTTGTTATTCTGGATTCCCCAGCAGGCATAGAACACGGTTTTAGACTTTCTACTTTATCCAGTGATGAGGCTATAGTGGTTACAACACCTGAAATTACAGCTATAAGAGATGCAGATAGGGTGATAGGTCTTCTTGAATCCATGGAAATTTTTGATCCCAAACTCATAATAAATAGAGTTAAATTTGATATGGTAAAGAAGGGTGAGATGCTTGATTGGAAGGATATATCCGATATTCTTTCTGTGGAAGTAATAGGACTTGTTCCTGAGGATGAGTATGTGACAATATCAACTAACATGGGCGAACCAGCAATACTCAATGATAAATCTTATGGTGGAAGAGAGATGATGAATATAGTAAGAAGAATGCTTGGTGAAGATGTCCCAATAGTTGAAGAAAAGCCAAAAGAAGGTTTTCTTGATAAATTATCCCATCTATTTAAAAAGGAGAGATAGGAGTGTCTTTTTTAGGTATAGGTAAGAGAAAAAAAAGCGGGAGAATTGCTAAGGAAAGAATAGCTTTTGTGCTTTATTCGGACAGACTTGCACTTTCTCCTAAGAAAATTGAGGAGTTGAAGAAAGATTTCTATTCCCTGGTACTTAAGTATGTGAAATTGAATGAGGAAGACATAAGTATAAAGATAAGAAGAGAGGGCAAAAGGACAATACTCATAGCAGAATTTCCAATGAAACAAAACTAAAGATTTTCTGTCGAATAATAGGAGTAAAAAAATGAAAAAAACAGTTATTGTATTTACGATTCTCTTATTAATATTTAACTTAATATTGTTCAAAAGAGCTTTTGCTCAGACAGATTTAGATTTATTTGTGAAGGACTTAAAAGTTTCAAAATCCATTATATTTGAGGGCGACTCTTTTGATGTTTTGGTTGAATTAGGTGTTCAGGGTGAGTGGGAAGAAGTGGAGGAGAACCATGAAGTTGTGGTGTCTCTCTTCTGGGATGTTCCTTCAAGATTTACACTTATAGATTCAAAAATTGTAGCTGTTGATCAGAAGAGTGTTTTAGTTAAATTCAATGTGAGTCTTGAAGAGAAAGATTTCATATCTGAATCCATGAATTTAATAGGTGATAGATACCTTGTTGTGGAGGTAGACAGTGGACATGATCTCCCAGAGCTAAATGAGAAGAATAATGTATTTAAAGAGAAGATTCATATATTCTCTAAAAAATCCACTATAATTGATTTGTGGATAGGCAAAAAAACTGCCTTCATCAACAGTGAAGAATATGAACTTGACGTTCCCCCAGTTATAAAGGATGGAAGAACCCTTGTCCCTATAAGATTTATCGCTGAGGGGTTTGGTGGAGAGATAGTGTGGGATGGAGAGGAGAAGAAGATAACTATTGAAATTGGAAAAAAGGCAATCATCATGTGGATAGGCAAAAAAACTGCCTTCATCAACAGTGAAGAATATGAACTTGACGTTCCCCCAGTTATAAAGGATGGAAGAACCCTTGTCCCTATAAGATTTATCGCTGAGGGGTTTGGTTCTTACGTATTTTGGTTTAACAAAGATAAAAAAGTCACAATAGTCTATGAAGGTTAAGTTCTTTGCATTAATTCTTTTGGTTGTGTTCCTTTCTTCGCCTGTACCTACAAACAGAGTAGATAAGCTATTCCTTGTTTATATGGCTGCAGATAACAACTTATACATTCAGGGAATGGGAGATATACTCGAGATGGAAAAAGCCAGAAAAGATAATCTAAAAGTGATTGCTCTTGTAGATGATAAGAGTGGAACAAGAATTGAAGAGATTACAGATAGAGAAGAGATCATTGAGGAGAGAAAAAATGAAGATAGCGGTGATCCAGAAATTCTTTTTAAATTCTTAAACTTTGCTCTCTCAACTTATCAAGCCAATGAAATTGTACTTGTTATGTGGGGACACGGGGATGGTAGAAACTTTAAAGGAAGGGAAGGAAAGGGAATATGTTTTGATGAAACCCATTCTGATTTTCTAACCATAAAAGAGATAAAGGATGTTTTAAGTAAAATAAAAGAAAAATTCAATAGAAAAATTGATATCCTTATATTTGATGCTTGTTTTATGCAGAGTATCGAAGTTTCTTATGAACTAAGAGACTATGTTGATTTTGTATTGGGTTCCCAAACTTATGTTCCCCTTGATGGTATTCCCTATGATAAAGTTATCACCTCTTTTTCAGAAAGTGAATCTGGTTTAAAGACGTTGAGTATAAATATTGCAAAAGCTTACTTTAACTCTTATAACAACGGAAGTCAGGGGAATGAGAGTATAACATTCTCAGTAATTGACACATCGTATACAGATGAGATAAAAAGTTTTATAAATAGCATAATCTCAGATTTGATTTCAAAGGATGATATCCTCTCTGTCAGGGAAAAATACGAAGTTCCTATGAATGAAAAGTATATTGATTTTGTCTCCTTTATTAGTGATACATTGGATGAAGCTAAGACCCATGAATTTAACTCTCTTATTAAGAATCTCATAGTTGTAGATTTTAATAATTTTGATAGTCGTTTTAAAGGTGTCTCTATATACTTCCCTCCATATTTCTTCCCAATAAATCTTAGTTTCTTTTCAGATAGTGGTTGGGAAGAGTTTTTGTGGCATAAATTTGCTCAGTAATTCTTTAAGGAAAGGACACAATTACTTCTGTTCCTTTATTTTTTTCACTTTTTATTTCTATGTATCCATTATGTGCTTCTACAAGTTTCTTTACAATGTAAAGACCAAAGCCCGTTCCCTCAAAACCACTTTTTATAATATCTTTTACCCTATAGAATTTCTCAAAGATACGATTTAATTCTTCTTTTGGAATTCCCTTCCCCTGATCTTTTATAACTATGACATTTCTGTTTTTTTCTTTTTTAACCTCAATTTCTACTCTACCCCCATCTTTACTGAATTTAAAAGCGTTATCCAGTAGGTTTAAAAGTATCTGACGAATCCTCTTTTTATCAAGGAAAACCTTAAACCCTTCTTTTTCACTACAGTTAAGATATACTTCTATTTCTTTATCTTTCCATTTTCTTTTAATCATTTTTATAGTTTCATCCACTTCTTCACATAGATTAAACCATTCCTTGTTTAGTTTGAAGTTTAAGGACTCAATACTTGAAAAGTCCCTTACTTCGCTTACAAGCTCTGAGAGTCTATTTAGTTCCTTCTTTATAGTTTTTAATGCTTCTTCTTTCTCTTTCCCTTTGATTATTCCATCTTCTATAGCTTCAAGATATCCCATTATTGATGTAAGAGGTGTTGATATTTCGTGGGTAACCTGTAATACAAGATCGCGCCTTATATCATCAAGGTTTCTTAATTTCTCAACCATATAGTTAAAGTCTTTTACAAGTTCTCCAATTTCATCTTTTGATTGGGGTTCAATCTTTACATTGAAATTGCCTTCAGCAACCATATTTAGTGCATTCCTTAATTTTTTAATGGGGTCTTCTATAAATTTTGAAAAGAACATTGATAATACAAATGAGAAAAATACTCCAACAGTCCCTCCAAGAATAAGAGAGATTCTAAAGTTATCAAAGAATTTTTTTCTGAACTGAAAACCCATTCCCTTTAATTCATGATAGGTTTTAAACGCTCTTTCAAAAGAAACCTGTGTGGAATAATCCACAAAGTATAGTATAGAAACAATTACAATAGCTACAATGAGTGTTGAAATAAATGTGAATTTCCATTTAATCTTCATTTCCAACCATCCTATAACCTATCCCTCTTATAGTTTCTATAAATTTTGGATTTTTAGGATCGTCCTTAAGTTTTTTTCTCAAGTTAGTTA
Source organism: uncultured Caldisericota bacterium (assembly GCA_964575745.1). Classification (GTDB taxonomy): domain Bacteria; phylum Caldisericota; class Caldisericia; order B22-G15; family B22-G15; genus B22-G15. Next base: position 5,078 of record CAZNRO010000043.1, read on the forward strand.
TGTGAACATCCACTACTCTGTCAATAACAGGTTCATCAAAGAGTGAATAAACTGAGTTTAATATCTCTTCCCTTGAGACAACTCTGCCCCTTTTTTTAATTAGAGCCATAAGTATTTTAAATTCCAGCGAAGATAAATTAAGTTCCCTATCATCAAGAAAAGCCATAAATCTTTTAGGATACACCGTTAGATTCTTTATCCTTATAATTTCACCCTCACCGGATCTTCTTAAAACAGCTTTGACTCGTTCCAACAATTCTTTAAAGGAAAAAGGTTTTACAATATAATCATCTGCTCCTTTCCTAAACCCTACGATTTTATCTTCCTCTTCTCCTTTTGCAGTTACGATTATTACTGGTATATCTGATTCTTTTCTAATTTCAGAGAGGACTTTATAGCCTGAAAAGTCTGGGAGCATTAAATCAAGTATTATGAGGGACGGCTTTTCTTCGTAAAACACTTTCAATCCTTTATTGGCATTTTCTGCAAGCATTACATCAAAGCCATCCCTTTTAAGGTAGAGAGATATAAGCTTCCCTATTTCCTTGTCATCCTCTATTACAAGAATTCTCATTTTCCCTTACACCATTAAATATACAACATTTACAAGAGATTTAAATTAAAGAGAAGGGAAAGACACCCTTTAGTGTTCCAAAGAGTACGATAAGTATTATTATAATTGCTATAACAAGTTCTCTTTTTAATACCAATTTTTTTCTCAAGTAGGAGAGAAATATCTTCCAGTTAAAGTAGAGGTGGATTGCGGCAATCAAGGCAAAAAAGTAACCAAAGACATCATGAAGAGATTCAAGTTCCCACTTGTTTACACCGATTAAATTCCAGTTCGCCTCCCTTGCTATTCTTCCAGATGGCGAAATGTACAATCCAATTCCGGTTATTAAAACTATTATGAAAGATATAGTTACAAGAAAACTTACTGTTGCTCTCATATTAAACTTTTTCATGAGTTACCTCCTTAAATTGTTTTTAATCAATAATATCTAAGGATTGTTAAGGAATTATAAAGAAGGGTTTAGTGAGAATTACAGAAGATATCGTTTGTCTTGTATTTTTGTGTTTCTGGTTGAATTGTTATATGTGTCAACCCCATTTTTTTCAATAATTTTCTTATTTTTTCTATTATTTTTTCAATGGCATCCATACTTAAATTTTCTTTTAATACAACATGTGCAGAAAAGAGCGTTTCTTCTGACGAGAGAGTCCATACATGAATGTCATGTACCTCAAGAATCTCTGGAATTTCTCTCCTTAATTTGTTATCAATGTATTCAATATCAATTTCCTCTGGTACAGCCTCCATGATAATCCTGAAGCTCTTTTTTAGAATCTTAACTCCCTCTAAAATTATATAAGAAGAGAACACTATCGAGATGAGAGGGTCTATCCAATTTGCATTAAAATAAAACATTAAAACTCCCCCGATTACAACTCCAAGAGAGATTCCGGCATCGGAGATTAAATGTAAAGTTGCAGCTTTTATATTCAGATCTTCTCTGTGGTTTTCAAGGTGTCCGAGTTGACCTCCCTTAAGAAGAAAAACTGATAGAGAGTTGAGTATGAAAGCAAACAGCCCAACATATATTACATATAGACTATCGACCTTCCCTCCCATAATCAGTCTCTTTATGGCTTGATAGATAACGAATAAGAGAGTAATTATGAGAAAGGAAGAATTTATAATACTGGCTACAATTTCTGCTCTTTTATACCCAAATGTCATTTTCTTTGATGGTTTTTTCTTTGTGATTCTTATAGCTACAAAAGATAATATAAGGGATCCTACATCTTCAAGATTATGAAGGGCATCGGTTATTAAAGCAAGGGAGTGCGCTATTAATCCAAATATTATTTGGATTAGCACTATGAATAGATTGAGAATAATTACATAAGTTAAGTTTTTCTCTTTTTTCATAACTTCCCTGAACCTATCCCCTGTTTTATACCATATTTCTTGAAAATAGCAAAAATATGGGTATAATTATATACATAAATTTGCTAAAAGAGGTGAAGCATGCTTGGTGTAATTTTTGCAACTAAACTAAAGAATACTCTTCCTGAAGTACTTAAAATGGTGGAGAAAGGCGAGTCCTACATTGTTATAAGAAAAGGGAAACCATCTGCTGTTCTATTAAATATAGAGGAATACGAGAGCCTCGTAGAAACTGTAAAGTTTCTTACAAATAAAGAGTTTCTAAAAGATTATTTGAAGAGACATGAAAAAGATTGATTTGTATCTTGGAAGAGGATTTTACTCTGATGGAAATAAAGTTTTTTTAGATGGTAAGGAGTTTTTTGATCCAAGGTTTAGAGTAAATTTTAAAAAGTTTTCGCTCCTTATTCTTTATGCAAGGAAATTTAATTTGAAGAATCTTTTGACCCTTTTAGATGTATTTTCTACCCCTATTATAAATGATGTAGTGATTGTAGTTGGTAACAGAAAAGAGGAGAGGGCAGTTAGAGAAATAGAATTTCTAAATGGAAAGGTAGTGATTAATCCTGATCCCAAGGATGTTTTATACTCCTCTTTAAAAATTGGTTTAAAGGCAGTCAGTGTAAGAACAGATTTTCTTATACTTCATTTTGGGACTCTATATAAGGTAGAAAGAAGAACTATAGATGAAATAATAAAAAAGTCACTTACCACGAAGAAGGAGATTCTTATTCCCTCCTACAAGGGAAGAAAAGGGCATCCCGTAGTCTTTTCAAGGAGTATTATTCCACTCCTTGTTTCCCTAAGAAAAGAGAAGGGACTCCCTTATTTACTGAAGCACTATGCTGATAGAATAGAGTATTTTCATGTAGATGATAGGAATATTTTAAGGAGGTAAGCA
>CAZNRO010000044.1:0-7754 GCA_964575745.1 uncultured Caldisericota bacterium
ATGCTTTATAGGAAATCCTGATAATTTAAAAAACTTTCAATCATTGTCAATAAAAACAGAAGTTAATACTGCATGGGACAAACCTATAAGACACATAAGATGAATAACTCCATTATTAGTAGAGAAGAGTTGACATAATTTTAAATTTATATATAATTATATCAATATATAATTATATACTTATTAGGAGAATAAATGAGAGAAGAGATAAGAATATTTAAGGCATTGTGTAATGAGGTTAGATTAGAGATAGTTAAGGCACTGCTTGATGGAGAAAAGTATGTGTCCGAGATAATTCCCTATGCAGGAAGAATGCAACCAGCTGTATCCATGCAACTTGCAAAGCTTGAATACTTAGGCATTGTTGAATCAAGAAGAGAGGGAGGAAGAGTGTATTATAGAATCGCCAATGAGAAAATTAAAAGAATTCTAAGTAGAATACTGAAGGTGATTAATGATGAAAAGTGATGTAATCTTTAAAAAATGGAGGTATAAAGAATGAGAATTTGTTTTACTTCAGATCAAAAGAATGGATTGGAGAGTGTTATGAGCTATCACTTTGGGCGTTGTCCCTATTTCGTCATTGTGGATGTTGATGAAAATGGGAATGTCTCAAATGTGGAGTCCATTCCAAACCCATTCGCCAGATCCCACAATCCAGGAGAGGTTCCATCCTTTATGAAATCAAAAGATGTGGATGTAATAATAACAGGTGGCATGGGACCAAAAGCTCAGCAGTATTTTGCCGATATGGGAATAAAGACTGTTATTGGTATGTATGGTAAGGTGAAAGATGCTCTGGAGGAGTATCTTCAGAAGAAGGTGCGTTTTGTTTCTGTTCCCGAAAGCAATGAAGTGTCTTCTGAAGAAGAATCTGAAAGGGATAAAGAGGTGGAAAGACTTAAAAAGGAAATTGCTTTCTTAAGAGGAGAGATTGCAGATTTAAAGTCCATGATTAAAGAACTTACAGAAAAACCAAAGTAATTAATAGCCGAAGTCAAAGAGAGGTTAAAACCTATCAAGTTTAAAACCTGGGGTGCAGGCGTTGGAAAGAGTGACGACCATAACAACACTTCTGTCCTTTGTTACTTCTTTCCACACATCTTTAAGGAAGTCAAAAATTCTGTCTTCTTCTCCCCAGATAATTGTTGCAAAGGAGTTTACTTCAAATTTTAATTTGCTCTCCTCAAGCTTATCCCAGAACTTATTTAATGCAGGAGAAAGAGACTCCTCCCGCAGTGGATAAATACTTACTTGAATACCAATCATTTTAAATCGTATCCGGCAAAGAGAAAAATGCTATTATCTGGAAGATATAACCAATAAGTGAAACTATACCACCGATGACTATGATAAGTAAAATTGCACCCCAGAATAATAGATTTCCAGCTGTGGCAAAGTTTTTCTCTCCTGTTGCTTCAGATAGGCCGAAAAGTCCCTTTTTCATAAAGTAGGTTCCTACAATCATCACTACCCATGCAATTAGAAGAAAGATTACTATGGCACCAAAATTTGGTACACCAGCGTGTCTTCTCATAATTGCCATTATGACAAAAGCGCCACCAACAAAAGCGATGATTATAGATCCCACAATGTTAATGATTGCTCCCTTGAGATAATCATTGAAGACATCATCACGGTTTGTTGCGTCAGTTAGTTTCTTGATAGCAATTATTACGAGAATAAACCCCACGAGAGAAATTATCCATCCAGCCTTTGGAATAAATGAAAGTAGTGCAAGTATACTTCCAATTCCTCCCATTAACTTGGCATCTTTAATGTCCATGAGTCACCTCCTTTTTTGCCAGTATTATTGATAAAGCACCAGAGTTCGGAAAAAGTTTTTTAAATCTTCTCTCCCAGAAATTTATGTTGTTTGTGTTCCATGGTGGAAGAAACATGCATGTTTTCTTTACTATAATTTTCCAGCCATCGCCAAATAGCGTTTCAAGTGCATTGGGAGAGTAAAATTTAGCTTTTTTAAACACATACTCCGTTTTAAAGAGACCCTTAATCCTTCTTATAAAAGCCCAGAGGGAGAGAGAATTCAGTGTAACAAGTAGAAACTCACCTCCTCCTTTGAGCACTCTAAACGATTCTTCAACAAGGTTTTTTGGCTTCTTAAGGAATTCAATAGCTGTCATAGAAAATATAAAATCAAATTCCTCATCTTCAAATGGCAATGGATAGTTAAAGTCGTGTTTTATAGCTTTAAACCCCCTTTTTCTTGCAATCTCCATCATTTTTTCTGAAATGTCTATGCCAACAACATCAAATCCCCTTTCCTTTAGTAGAAGTGTAAACAACCCTGTTCCAATTCCAAGATCCAGCGCTCTTTTGCCTCTTCCATTCGGTATGAGCTCTTCAACACACCTCTTTTCAATTACATAGACCTTCTTTCCAAGAGGTGTTTTAAACCACGAGTCATATGAATCAGCGTATTTATCAAATACTGGCTCTTCCATTATACAAGAGGTATAAAGTTCTCTCCTGAAAACCTTGCGCCCTTAAGCGCCTCTCCGCAACTACACTTCTCTCTCTTTTCTGGAATTTCTCTTATCATTTCAAAAAGAAGGGTTTTTAATTTATCAAGATTCTCGTTAAATATCTTTATGACCATCTCGTGAGATACAGGCTCAACCTTTCCTTCTGCCACAAGCCCTACATCATAATCTGTGACAAGGGATATGTTTACATAGCACATCTCAAGTTCCCTTGCGAGTACTGCCTCTGGATACTGAGTCATGTTTATAACATCCCAGCCCATGGAAGTGAACCACTTACTTTCAGCCTCAGTGGAGAATCTTGGACCCTCGATTACAACTACAGTTCCCTTTTCATGGTGAGAATAACCAAGTTTCTTTAGGTTTCTTATGGCTATCTCTCTTAGTTCGGGGCAGTATGGTTTTGCAAAGGAGATGTGGGTTGTTATTGGCCCATCATAGAAGGTTCCTATTCTACCGCTGGTTCTATCGACAAGCTGGTCACATACCACAAAATCGCCAATTTTAACATCTGGGTTTAGACTTCCAACGGCATTTGGTGCTATAATTCTTTCAACACCCAGTTTTTTCATTGCCCACAAGTTTGCCCTGTAGGGGATTTTGTGGGGTGGATACTGATGATCTCTTCCGTGTCTTGGAAGGAAGGCAACCCTTTTTCCTTCAATTTCTGCAATGGTTATTTTATCTGAAGGAAAGCCGTAGGGAGTTTCAATTATAACCTCTTCCACATTTTCAGCAAATTTATAAAATCCTGTACCACCAAAAACACCAATTAAAACTTTCTTTTCCATATACCCACTCCTTTCCTTAAGTCTAATTAAAGTTTACCATAATCTTTTAACTGGAAACGAATTTTCTACCTTTTAGAGTGATGGCTCTCACAATTCTTTTATCGTAGTTTGCCTCTCCAGGAACAAGGTTTGCTCTAAGAGATATCAATTCCTCTAATGGTCCCCCTATTATTTTCTCTCCAAGTATCTCTTCAACCTGAAATATTCCAGAGGAGTTTGTCATCTCCACTATTATTTCAATTGGCTTTTCCTTCCCTCTAAGTATTAAAACCCTTTCAATGGAAAGGGCAGAAACTGTGTGAATACTTAAACTTCCAAGATCAAATGCCATTCTTCCCCTGCCCTTTGTCATATCTGTGGCATCTCCAATTCCAACCACTGCCGCTTCAATGGTGTAATCAGGAATATCTGCATCATGGGCATATATTGCATTTAAGATAAAGCCTCTTACCTCTGTCCTTGTCTCTAAATCAGAGTATATTTCTGGAAGAAGTCTGTCAAGGATAGGTATTGCAAGGTATGTGCTGTGAAGTGGGTGATCATTTCTATATATTTGATTTCCTATATCGTGTAGAAGTGCTGCAGACAGGACTATAAGGTGGTCATCATCTATGTCTCCTCCACCCTCTTTTACAAAGTCAGGAGTAATTTCTCTTTCAATGAGAAGATCAAGCATTTTTAAAGCTGATGCACATACTATTTTTGCATGCACCTCTCCGTGATCATTGTATTTTAACTTCTTAACAGCAATGAAGTTTGCAAGGTCCCAATCTGCTCTCACCTCAGGGTCATTTACAAGCATCTCAAACATTCTTTTTGCCTTTGGATATGTGTTTATAGATTCTTCAATGGAATTCAAGGATTCAGTTTCAAGGTAGTCATAGCTTTCTGGAATCTCCACTTCAATACCCACATTTCTCAAATTTTTGCTTTTAAATTTTTCATTCATATTATTCTCCTTTAGTTAATTTTAATAAGAATATCATAATTTAGGTTACTTTTCCCCTTGCATCTATTTTTATTACCCTCTCCACCATTCCATTCCTTATTCCATATATTTCGTCAAAGTTGTTTATTACAAGACATGAATGTGCAGGGATAATTTTTAGTCTATCCCCAATTTTTATTGGATAGGTTTCTGGAATTTTTATCCATCCATGCTCTTCTGATAATCTAAATATCCTTGCCTCTGGATACTTAGGGATAAATCCATACACTTTCTCTCCGTCAAGGACAACAGAATCAAGGCTTAAGGTCTTTGCCCCTGCATCAACGATAATCCTATCTTTATCTGGCCTACTTATCACCGTTGAAACTATGTAGAGAGAGACTCTATCAATGGGAATTACTCCAAGTAGAACCTGCTTCATATCATAAAAAACATAGTTTCCCGGTCTAATCTCTGTTACTCCATCTACCTTTCCACTTATCTTTGCCGAAGGAGTTGATCCAACGCTTACAGTGTTTACATTAAATCCCATGTCCTCAAGGATTCTTTTTGCCCTAATCACTCCCTCTGCCTCTTCAAGAGACTTCTTCCTTAAGTCCTCTTCATTTTTTGAGGAGTAAACCTGTCCACCATGGGTAAAAACTCCATCAAGAATAAGAGAGTCATATCTTTCTATCTCCTTTGCAATTACTACCGCATCCTCTGGTTTTACTCCGCATCTGTTATGACCTGAATCTATCTCAATCCTTACAAGAATTTTTTCCTCCTTAAATGTTTCTGAAAGAGCCCTTATTCCTTCTATGCTGTCCACTGCAACGATTAATTTTTCAAGTTTTTTTGAAAGGTTAAGGAGTCTGTTTAACTTTGTCTTACCAATTATCTCAGATGATATAAAGATATTTTTAAATCCACCATTACTAAAGACCTCTGCCTCCCCTATCTTTGCACACTGGATTCCCTCTGCCCCGTAATTTTTCTGAAGTTTTCCTATCCATATACTTTTGTGGGTCTTTACCATGGGACGAAGGGAGACTCCACTTTCCTTAGAGAAATTTGCCATATCCCTTATATTTTCTTCAAGCTTTTCCAAATCAACATAAACAAACGGTGTGTCAATGTCTTTTATTTTCATAATTAAAGTATAACTTAAAAAAATCATTGACAAAATATTTAGATAATCTAAAATTTAGAATATGAGAATAAATTATGTGGAAGAGATAGATGAGAATTTAAGAGAGATAAACAAGATTTTAAACAGGGATTTGAAGAGGGAGATGATAAAACTTGATCTTGGCCTATCCCATTTTTATATATTAACCACTCTATACAGGGAAAAGGTTCTAAGTTCAGGGAATCTGGCAAAGAGTCTTGATGTAAAAAATTCAACGATTACATCTCTTGTGGATAGACTTGTAAAACTCTTATTGGTGAAAAGAAGAAGGTGTGAGAGAGATAGAAGAGTTGTTCTTGTGGAGTTAACTGATAAAGGGAAAAAACTTACAGAAAAACTCCTAACCTTAAGAAAGAAAAGGCTAAAAGAGATAGTTAAAGAACTTCCAGGAGAAGAAGTGAAAGAGATTTATGAATCCATTAAAAGGGTAAAGGAGATACTGAAGAAGAAATGATAAGGATAAGCAAAGAGGATTTAGCTCATCCAGAGGCAATAAGAAGAAAGATTATAAGCTTATCCCTCCCAGCTGTTGGTGAGAATCTGTTCAGGACAATATTTTCCTTTGTGGATATGGCATTTGTCGGTTATATTGGCTCCACTGCTTTAGCTGGTGTTGGACTTTCAAATCAGGTTATATTCATATTCATGGCTATAATGTTTTCCCTTAATATAGGAACAGTGGTTCTTATTTCCCAGAATGTTGGAGCAAAGAGAGAGGAGAAGGCAAGGTATTCAGCGTATCAGTCAATATATCTGGGTATATTTGTGTCAATAGTTTTTGCACTGGTTCCCATTTTCTTTTCAGATAAGATCTTCTCTCTATTTAACACCACAGTGGAGCTTAAAAACTTTGCCTCAAGTTACTTTTTCTGGATACTGGCTCCCTCCTTTGTATTTGTGCTTCCCTTCATGTTTGGTGCAATACTCAGGGGTTTTGGTGATACAAAGTCACCTTTTAAAATTACTGCCTTTGCCAACACATTAAACATATTTCTTGACTACTGCCTTATATTCGGGAAGTTCGGTTTCCCAGCACTTGGAGTAACTGGAGCGGCAATAGCAACTTCACTCTCAAGAGGTGTAAGTATTCTAATCTATCTATTTGTATTGTTTAACAGGAAGGGGAAAGTAAGGCTTAGTTTCAGGTTTCCAAAACCTGATTTCTTTATAATAGGTAAGATTCTCTCCATAGGTTTCCCGGCATCTATTGAGAGGTTTATGTTTACATTTGGGAATCTCATCTTTGCGGCAATTGTCCTTATTCTTGGGCCAAAGGGATATGCAGCCCACAGGATTGCAATAAATGTTGAATCCCTCTCCTTCAATGCAGGACTTGGTTTTGCCATTGCCACAACAACCCTTGTAGGTCAGGTTGTTGGTTTTGGTGAGATGGAGAAGGCGAAGAAGGTTGCGTATGAGGCTATGAAGATAACAGTGGTACTTATGGGAAGCGTTGGGATTCTACTCTTCTTCTTTCCAGATCTCCTTATAAGAATATTCACAAGGGAGATAGATGTGATAAATCAGGCAAGAATTGCAGTAAGAATTGTGTCCCTTGCACAGCCTCTTCTTGCAACGATATTTATTTTAAGTGGTGCCTTCAGAGGTGGAGGAAACACAAAAACTCCAATGATTTCAACTGGTATTGGAGTATGGTTTATAAGAATTCCCTTCTCCTACCTCTTTGTAAAAATTATGGGTCTTGGCATTGCAGGAGCATGGTATGCTGTGGTCCTTGATATGACCTTTAAGGCACTGTTTTTATGGATAAGTTTCATTAAGAAAGCTAACTTTAAACGGCATGTGCTCACATAACTACATGTCCCGTGAAAGGTGAACCACAACTCCAACAATTACAGTGTTTTTATCCATCTTTATCCACTCGTATTTTCTATTTTCTGGAATAAGATAAGCTCTTCCATCCACAATCCTGTACCTTTTTACTGTAAGTTCTCCATCAACAGATGCAACAACAATGTCTCCACTTTTTGGATCAAGTTTTCTATCAACGAGAAGATAATCTCCGGGAAATATTCCTGAACCTATCATTGAATCACCCTTTACTCTAAACCAGAAGTCACCCCTTGTATCAGGGACGCCCCTCCACTCATATATCTTCCCATCAATGTAGAGAGGCTTCCCTGCTCTTACCTCTCCAACCACTGGATAGAAGTTGTAAAGAGTCTCTTCAATCCTTATCCTTATCTTACCCTCTCTTTTGAAAACTTCCGAGAGTTCCTCTCTGCTTAACCCAGTTCCCTCCATCAATTCATCATTTGATAGAATCTTTGTCACCATCATACACCCATTATACCAAACAAATGTTCGCTGTCAAGTTA
>CAZNRO010000045.1:0-3840 GCA_964575745.1 uncultured Caldisericota bacterium
TAGAGATAGATTTCTTAAAGTATCCACTTGGTTCAGTTCTTGTTCAGATGGGAGACACCAAAGTTATATGCACTGCTATGGTAGATGAGAAGGTACCACAGTTCTTAAGAAACACAAATATGGGATGGATTACAGCAGAGTATTCACTTCTTCCGGGTTCAACTTATCCAAGAACTATGAGGGACATTGATAAGGGTAGAATAGAAGGAAGGAGTCAGGAAATTCAGAGGATAATAGGAAGGACTTTAAGAACCTGTGTTGATTTAAAAGGAATTCCTGGAATGACTGTGTGGATTGATACAGATGTGATACAGGCAGATGGTGGAACGAGGACTGCTGCGATAAATGGAGGATTTGTCGCTCTCTATCTTGCTCTCTCAAGGATGTTTAAGAGAGGAAAAATTCCATACTTTCCCATTAGATACTTCATAGGTGCTGTAAGTGTAGGGATTGTATCTGATGAAATTCTTTTGGATTTAAACTTCAGTGAGGATTTTGAGGCACAGGTTGATATGAATATTATTATGAACGAACAGAAAAAAATTATAGAGATTCAGGGAACAGGAGAAAAGAGAGAATTTTCAGTTGAAGAACTTTTTAAACTCGTTAAATTTGCATGGAAAGGCATAAATGAAATAATAAATTATGAAAAAGAACTTCTTAAGAACGCTATTAGTGGCTACTGAAAATCCACACAAGCTAAGAGAGTATATAGGAGTTTCTAAATTGTTTGATTTGAAAATAAATTTTCTGTCCCTTAAGGATTTTAACGGGCTTTCATTACCAGAAGAGACAGGGAAAACATTTCTTGAGAATGCCCTTATCAAGGCAAGATATGCTTTTGAAAAAACAAAAATTCCAACAATTGCAGACGATTCAGGGTTAATCATTGATTATCTTGGTGGAGAACCAGGTGTTTTTTCAAAGAGATTTGCAGGGGAAGATGGAGATTTTGATAAAAATATAGAGAAGGTGCTATTGCTTCTTAAAGGTGTGCCTTTTGAGAAAAGGAAGGCAATGTTTAAGACTGTTATAGTCTATAAGGATACTGAGAAAGAAAAAGCTTTTGAAGGAACGCTGAGTGGTTATATATGGTTTGAGAAAAAAGGCACGGGCGGTTTTGGGTATGATCCTATATTTTACCTTCCAGAACTTGGTAAAACTATAGGAGAACTCACATTTGAAGAGAAAAATAAAATTAGTCACAGGAGTAAAGCTTTAAGAAAACTATTTACCTATCTTTCCAACTAATCTTACAATTCTATTGATCTTCAGTATCTTAAATTTCTTACTCTCAAGTATATACGTATAATCCCCTTCTAACGCAGGTCGCAATAGCCAGTTTCCTCTTTCAAAGGAAAGGGTGGCAAAGCTTGAAGTGTCATCGAATAATACAATAACCCTATCCTTATTTCTTAAAACATCTTCTGAAGATACGAGTATAAAATCACCATTCTTTAAATCAAAGGTTTTTATACCACTTCCTTCATATTTGAGGAAAAACATATTCTTCTCTGCCCATTTCTGAGGTACAGTTATAGTTCCACCATCTTCCCATTGGATTAATTTTCTTTCTGAGATTTTTCCTTTTACGGGTATAGACACGAGCTTCTCTACAGGTTTTTCTGAAATGTCTATGTCTTCAAAGAAGTATATGATAGGTATGTCAAACGCTCTTGCTATACTTTCAAGAACCCTCAAAGTTGGTTCCTGTCTTCCGGTTTCAATAATATGTATGTAGGATGCAGAAACTCCTACTCTTGCAGCAAATTCTGTTCTTGTAAAACCAAGTTCCTTTCTTAACTCTATTATCCTTTCTCTAATCTTTTTCATCTTTTCTCTGTGAAAATTAGAAATATTTATTTCTATTATAAATTATACAAAAAATATAAAGGGAGAGCAAATTTGCTCTCCCTTTATAAGATGAAGCCTCTAACTACTTTTTTGGAACTGATGCCTTCAGGTCTTTACCTGGACGGAAAGCAGGTACTTTCTTTGCTGGAATGTGGATTGTCTTTCTGGTCTGTGGATTGATTCCTTTTCTTGCCTTTCTCTGTCTTACCTCAAAAGTACCAAAGCCAACAAGGGCAACCTTTTCCCCCTTGCTTAAAGTTTCTTTTACTGTCTCCATAAATGCCTCAAGGGTTGCAGCTGCAACCTTTTTTGTTACTCCAGCTTTTTCAGCAATTGCTGATACCAATTCTGGTTTTGTCATTTTAAACTCTCCTCCTTTCAAAGGAAATTATAAGGTTTTTTTAAAAATTTTTAACTAAATTTCTTCTTTCAATTCTCTCTCCATCAATGATTTAACGGAGAGAATCGGCGATTTACCCTCATATATTATCCTGTATACCTCTTCAACTATGGGCATATCCACTTCTTTCTTCATTTCATAAACAGCTTTTACAGTATAGACACCCTCTATCACCTGTTTTGTAGAGGAAAGGATACTTTTAGCCTTAATCCCCCTTCCAACCATTTCACCAAACCACCTATTTCGAGAAAGGGGAGAAAATGAGGTTGCTACAAGGTCTCCTATACCCGATAACCCAAAAAAGGTCCTCTCATTGGCACCAAACAAATTGCCAAACCTTATCATTTCTCTTACGCCTCTGGTGATGAGAGTAGATTTAGTGTTAGCGCCATAACCAAGACCGTCAGAGATACCTGCCGCAATAGCAAGTGGGTTCTTTAAACTTCCTCCTAACTCTACCCCTGTCATATCGCTTGTAGTATATACTCTAAAATACTCATTTGTCAATAGGCTCTGAAAGAATTTCGCCACATCTATATCAAAGGAAGCCACTGTTGATGCGGTTGGAATACGAAGAGCTACCTCCTTAGAGAAGTTTGGTCCAGATAGGACGGCAATATCCCTTTCTCCCAAAACACTCTTAAAAACTTCACTCATTCTCATTCCTGTTTTTACCTCTATTCCTTTAGAAGCAATAAGAAATGTTTTGTTTCCTAAAGAGGTTTCTTTTAGAGAGGTTAGAATCTCTCTCATGTGTTGAGATGGAACTACAAGGATGATGGAATCTGAGCTTTCTACAACAGGTTTAAGATCCAGATATATCTTTATTTTTTCGGGTATTATAAAGCCTGGAAGGTAATAGATATTTTCTCTCTTCTCTTTTATTAGCTGAAAGGTCTCTTTTGAGTGAACCCAGAGAATTACATCTATTCCTTTTCTGAATAAGTGAAGCGCAAGCGCAGTTCCCCATCCTCCAGCACCAATTATACCTACTTTCACCTTTTCTCCCTCTTTTTAAATATTATATCAATAAATACACCTTTTAAGTCAAATTTTTCTCTAAATTTTGAGGTAAGATATCTCTTATAGTCATCTTTAATTATATCAGGAAAATTAACAGTTATTAGAATGGTTTTTGGGTTTTTCTTTATAATTCTCGCATCATATATCTTTAAAAACCTTTTTCCTTTTCTTGGGGGAGGATTCTTTGTTACTATTGAAAGAATTGTTTTTAAAATCGTAGAATCAGAGAACTTTCTTTCTATGTTATCTCTAACAATTTTTAGTAATTTAAAGAGTAAATGTAGATTCTCTTTTTTTAGTGCAGAGATCATGACAGAGGGATAGAAAAGAATAGGCCTTAATCTGTATGCTGCTTCGTTAAGATACTTTTCTACCTCTTCTGTATTCACAATATCCAACTTATTCATAACAATTATTCCTGATTTTTTATTTTTATATAGAAGTCCGGCAAGATGCTCATCTGTCCTTGAAACATCTGCTGGATCTATGGTAAAAAGGCATATATCACTTTCCCTCATACCCCTTAGAGACCGTAAACTTATAACAAAGTCAAATTTATTCAG
>CAZNRO010000045.1:3940-7697 GCA_964575745.1 uncultured Caldisericota bacterium
CCAAGTTCCATGAAGATAAATGGATCTAAACATTTCTCACCAATATCACACTTATTTGCCACAATGATTACTTCTTTTTTGCTTTTATGGAGCATATTTGCTATTTTTTTATCCTCCTCTGGAACAACAGCGATGCTTCCATCAACCACAAAGAGAACTAAATCAGCTTCCTCAATAGCTAATTGCACCTGAAGTCTTATTTTCTCTGTGAGCTCACTTCCCTCAAAGGATATTCCACCAGTATCGAGGAAGGAAACTTTCTTATCCCTTATACTTCCCTCTCCATAAACATAATCTCTTGTTGTTCCTGGAAGTTCCCAGGTAACTGACTTACTTCTCTTTATGAGTCTATTAAAGAGCGTTGATTTTCCTGTATTTGGTCTACCAACTATTGCGATTCTAAACATCTTTTCTTTACCCTTTCTATTATTCTCATAGGTGTTGATGTGCCAGAAGTTATTCCAACAACTTTAACTCCCTTAAACCATTCAGGTTTTATATCTTTTTCAGTTTCTATATGATACGCACTGGTGTACATTTTTCCTATCTCATACAATCTTTTTGTGTTGGATGAATTTAGACCTCCAACAACAAGGAGTAAGTCAACCCTTTTTGAAAGTTTTCTTATCTCTCTTTGCCTTTTCACACTTTCCATACACAGTGTATTGTGAAATGTAATGATTTTGTTCTTTTTGGTTATCCTATTCTTCATTAAATTGTAAAAATCCTCGCTCATGGTTGATTGAATAATAACCTCTACTTTTCCTTTCACTTCTGGTATTTCGTCCTCCTTACCCAATGCAAAAGTTCTATCATTTTTTAAATATGAATAAAGATACCTTACCTCTGCATGATTCTTCTCACCCAGTATAAAAAGAGAGTTTCCTTTCTTTAAAACCTCTCTTCCGATTTTTAGTGATCTTTCAACAAACGGACAGGTGGCAGGGATTAATTTTAGATTTTTTCTTTTTCCAAGTTCCACATCTTCTTTTCTTGCTCCATGTGCAGGAAGAATGAGTGTTTTGCCATCCGGTACTTCTTTTACACTTTTTACCACTCTTAAACCTTTCTCTGAAAGTTCTCTATTTACATCTTTATTATGCACAAGTTCGCCAAGCATATAAACTTCTTCCTCTTCTTCAAGAGCTTTCAAGGATAATTTGTAGGCAAATAGAACTCCTGAACAGAAACCTATATTTTCTGAAAGAACAATTTCCATCACCATGACTCCTTAAGTCCTTCCCTAAAAACTTTTTTTAGTTCATCTGTATAGAGGGATAAAGTCTCTTTGGTAAATTCCATTTTCGTGTATCTATCTGGATATAGAGGAGGATAAACTTTTGTTCTTATCTTTTTAAAGAAGGAAGGTAGTTTCCTATGCCTTGGAAATGCCTCAAAACTTCCTTTAATAAGGACAGGAAGTATGGGGACACCGGCTTTTATAGAGAAATAACTTGCTCCATCATGAAAATTCTCGTCGTGAAGTTTTCCGTCAGGACTCCTTGTGGATTCAGGGAAAATCCCAAGATTTTCTCCAATGGAAAGGTAGTATAAACCCTGTTTAATTAATTTTCTATCAAGTTTCCCTCTCCTTACAGGAATTATTTCCATAAAGTAGAGAAAATCTTTGAGTATTCCTTTAAAAACTTCCTCTTTTGCAAGAAAATGTATGTATTTATCTGGTTTTAAAGAAATTGCCATTATAAGAAAGTCAAACCAAGAAAGATGATTGGATACAATAATCATTGGTCCCTTTTTTAATTCATTTTCCTTACCGTAAACCTTAAGATTGAAAAATAGTTTAAAAAGAGTGTAGGATAGGACATATAGCAGTAAATAAACGAGTTTCCTTAAAAATTTCTTCATACTAACCCTCTCTTTTTTAACTCCTCAAGCACTATGTTAAAAGTCTCTTCCTTTTTTAGATTTGTGTTATCAATTATTATAGCATCTTCTGCTGGTTTTAGAGGAGCAATTTTCCTTGTGCTGTCTCTTTTGTCCCGTTTGAAAATTTCTTTATCTATAAATTCTGGTGAGTATCCAAGCCTTTCCATCTGCTTTATTCTCCTTTTCTTTCTTTCCTCATCCGAAGCAGTTAAAAATACTTTCAAATCAGCATTTTTAAACACCACTGTTCCTATATCTCTTCCTGCAACAATAAGATTCTTATAATGGGTGTATAAATCTCTAAGGAATTTATTTACAGTTTCTCTAACAGATTCATTTGTGGATAAAATGGATGTGAGCTCTGAAACCTCTGGTGAGTAGAGTTCATTACCAAAGTTTTCTTGAAAAACATTCCACCAGTCTTTACTCTTTAAGAAGTTGTCTATCTTTCCTTTACCTTCCTTTATGTAAAGATAGGCAATAATCCTATAGAGCTTTCCTGAATCAATAAATTTTATATTTAGTTTCTTAGATAAATTTTTCCCAAGTCTTGATTTTCCAGATGCAGATGGACCATCTATAGCTATTATCATGTTAATATTCTACGCCTCTTCTTGCAATAATTCCCTTCTCATACGGATGTTTGATTTCTCTCATCTCTGTCACATAATCACTTATCTCTATAACTTCTTTTGGAGCATCCCTTCCTGTGAGAATGAGTTCAAGATGTTCTGGTTTATCTTTTATAAATTCCATAAATTCCTCCATAGGTAGCATATTATATCTTAAAACGAGGTTTATTTCGTCAAGTATTAAAACATCAACCTCTTTGCTCAACTCCTTAGCCTTTTCCCAGGCTTCCCTTACATACTTCAGGTGGATCTCGTCAGGATTTTTGAAATCTACAAAGCATATTCCACATAAATCACATTTGTCGTATCCCTGTCTTATGGCTGAAGATTTTGGACAGTCAACTCCAAAGTGAAAGAACTTTACATCTGGATAAAGTTTTTCCAGAAAGAAGAGCTCTCCATAGTAGCTTACCCCTTTAAGAAACTGCACAACCCCCACTTTAAAGTGATGACCAAGTGCTCTCATTACAAGACCGAGAGCTGCCGTTGTTTTCCCTTTGCCATCACCAGTATAACAGTGAATTAATCCTAATTCATTTTTCATCTTTCACTCCTTCCTTATAGGTGCATATTTTAATGATAGTTGTTTAATGTTTCCTTCTCCAAAGTCAACAATTATATAAGGATTGTTAGTTTCACTATGCACTTCAAGCACTATACCATATCCAAACTCTTCATGTCTTATCCTCTCTCCTTCTCTAACTGATACACCTCTTACAAATTGTGGTTCAGATTCCTCTTCTCTGGGAGAATATTCCCCAAGATTTTCCGTATATTCATCAGGGATTTCATTCAAAAACCTTGACGGTTCTGGAAAGTCGGGTTTCCCTCTTATTGTTCTTCTTAAAGCATAAGTTAGAAAGAGTCTTTCCTTTGCTCTTGTCATTGCAACATACATGAGTCTTCTCTCCTCTTCTACATCTTCTCGAGAAGTAAGGGATTTGAAATGGGGAAATAGTCCTTCTTCAAGACCAACAACAAAAACTGTATCAAACTCAAGCCCTTTTGCTGCATGAACTGTCATTAATGTAACTTTCTCGGTGGATTCAATTTTATCTGCATCTGTTATAAGTGAAATGTATGAGAGAAACTCATCCAGATTTTCTGTATTTGATCTATCTATAAAATCTCTTACAATACTTAGAAATTCATCAATATTTTCCCTTCTCTCCTCTTCAAGATTATCTCTAAAATCTGTATCTTTGATAATCGTTTCTACAAGAGTAAACACAGAATCT
>CAZNRO010000046.1:0-7602 GCA_964575745.1 uncultured Caldisericota bacterium
ATGATTAAAAGAACAACAAAAATAATTTTTTTCTTCATAGATTAATTATAGTTTAAAAGAATTAAATCAATTAAAAATTAATGTGGAGTGTAAAGTAATACTTTAGAGGCAAAATACCCCTAAATAGGATAACTTAAAACCATTTAAAATTGTTTTACTTTTTTACACCCTTATCAGGTATGATGCACAGAAATACTGCATCCTCCTCACCAATATTTATAAACTGGTGCATAGTGTTTGGTGGAATGTAAGCAAAGTAATCTTTTTCTCCAATCTCTTCCTTATCACCGCATTTTATCTTAACTTTACCCTTAAGTATAAAAACTTCGTGTTCCCAGTCGTGAGAGTGGTGGGGAGTGTATCCACCGGGTTTAAGTCTGAACATTCTCATTGCAAAGTTTGGACCAATGATTAACCATCTTATGAAGGTATCCTTAACTCCCTCCATAATCACTTCATTTTCTTCAACCTTACTAAAATGCATAACTTTAAAATCCATAACACCCTCCTTAAAGCTTAATCAATTCAATTTTATCACTCTTTCTCCCACATGGAATTAAAAATGGGGCCCGCAATGAATTTAGGATCCATTACAGGCTCCAACATACTATCTAAAATATCTCATCCCCACTCTTATTATCCAACCCCGGATGAATATCAAATCTCACCACGCCAACTGGGACTTTGCCTTCTACTGCCTCAGAAATCTTTGCGACACCTTTGTTTCCAAAACCACCACATAACTCAATAGCTACTATTCCATTATCTACAAGTTCCTTTGCCACTCTGGAAGCTTCATCATAGTTTTTTACTCCAACAACATGAAGTTCAACCACAGGTGTAGAAATAACACTTCTATGACGCTCTGGATCTGCTTCAGGTGCTACAAATATAAACGCTGCCTTTAATCCCATGATAAACTCCTATTTTATAGAATATCCTTTATGGCTTTTTCAATTCTATCAGAAGATGGAATCCACTCTGTCTCAAGGGTTGGGCTGAAAGGAACCGGGGTAGCGGGTGGTGTAATTAATTTTACAGGTGCCTTAAGACTCTCAAAACATTTGCTTGCTGCAATAGCTGCCACATCTGACGCAAAACCTGCTCTTGGGTATCCCTCATCCACAACAACCAATCTTCCGGTTTTCTTTACTGAGTTTACAATTGAATCAACATCAAGTGGAACAAGGCTTCGTGGATCTAAAACTTCAACTTCCACACCTTCCTTTGCAAGTTTTTCTGCTACCTCAAGGGATTTGTGAACCATCAATGCTGTTGCAACTACAGTCACATCCTTACCTTCTCTCTTTATGTCTGCCTGCCCGAGAGGAATAGGTTTTGCTTCCTCATCAACTGGACCTTTGATTGCATAGAGCGCTTTGTGTTCTATAAATATAACTGGATCGTCATCTTCAATTGAGGAGATGAGAAGACCTTTTGCATCATTTGGCATAGACGGCATAACAACCTTCAAGCCCGGAAGATGTGTAAATAAAGCATGGAGAGATTGGGAGTGCTGGGCTGCAGCTGAGAATCCTGCACCACACGGTGTTCTTAAGACCATTGAAACTTTTGCCTTTCCACCAAACATGTACCTCATCTTTGCTGCCTGGTTGTAAATCTGATCAAGGGTAACACCAAGAAAATCTATAAACATGAGCTCTACTACGGGTCTTAGAAGGCCTGTTGCTGCAGCACCGACAGCAGTTCCGATAAAACCACTTTCAGCAATAGGAGTATCTTTGACTCTCTCCTCACCATACTTGTCATAGAGTCCTGCTGTAACTCCGTATATTCCTCCGTATTTTCCTACATCTTCTCCCATTACCACAACTCTTTTATCCTTGGAAAGCTCATAATCTAAGGCTTCATTCAAAGCCTGAGCAAATGTAATGTCTTTTACCATTCCCATACCAGCACCCCCTTTGTTGGTGTAGAGAATACATCTTCAATGAGCATCTCCTTTCCGGGGAAGGAACTCTCCTCTGCAAATTTTATCGCTTCTTCTATCTCTTTCTCCACTTTGCCCTTTACGTCCTTCAATTCACTCTCAGCAAAGACGCCGTTTGTCAAAAGATACTTTTCAAAGTTCTTTATGGGATCCTTGTTCTCCTTCCACCACTCAACTTCCTCTTTGGTTCTATAAATTTCAGGATCTCCCTCAAAGTGACCCCTAAATCTGTATGTTTTGGCTTCAATTAAGGATGGACCTTCTCCCCTTCTTGCCCTCTCAATGGCTTCTTTGGCAACTTCATAGACAGCCAAAACATCCTGACCATCAACACTTATTCCAGGGATTCCATAGGCATTTCCTCTTTCGGCAACACTCTTTATAATCTGCTGTTTTGAGTATGGAAGTGAAATCTGATAAAGGTTGTTCTCGCAGACGAAAACCACAGGCAGTTTCCACACAGCTGCAAGGTTTATACCTTCATGGAAGTTCTGCTGGTTTGATGCACCATCGCCGAAGAAGGAAACGGCTACATTATCCAGACCATTCAGTTTTATGCCAAGACCTGCTCCAACGGCGTGAGGGATTCCTCCTCCTACCATACCATTTGCACCAAGCTCACCAACATCTAAATCAGCTATATGCATTGAACCACCTTTACCCTTACATATTCCGGTCTGCTTTCCATAGAGCTCTGCCATTGATGCCTTGATGTCTCCACCTTTTGCGATGTAATGACCGTGTCCTCTATGTGTACTTGTAATAAAGTCCTCTTTCCTTAAATTAGCCATAACTCCTACCGCAACAGCTTCCTCACCAACATAGAGGTGAACAAAACCAGGAACTTTTCCCTGTGCAAAGAGTTCGGCAACCTTCTCTTCGTGGATTCTGATCTTCATCATTGCTTCATACATCCAAAGCAATTTTTCCTTTGGGATCTCCTCTTTTGCCATTTACCACTTACCTCCTTTTGTTGATTTTATTTGATTTTTAAGAACCCTCTCTTTGAGGCAATTTTTAGTGTTTTTTTATAATCAATTACTATAGGCCCGCTGCGAGAGAGTTTCACAAAAATTTGATTTTTGACCATAAGCTCCCTCTCCCCATCAAAGGCAAGAAGGGAAGGTATAGTCTCAATCTTAACCTTTTCCCCAATCTTTAAGACTTTAAATTCATCTATACCAACTTCTCTAACCATCCCCGGAGCTATGGGTGCTCTAATAAAATCTTTGCTTCCAAGCTTTACATATAGTCCCTCATCTTCCTCCTCATCAATTTCCTTTATAGAACCACCTATGGAACTTAAACCAATGTTGTAAGAATTACATGTAGTTACAATCAACTCTTTTATATACTCAGGCTTCCAGACAGCTTTAGATCCTACAAATGAGTGAGTTGTCACCGCAATATCTACAAGTGCTATATCCAGAAGGGAATCATCCTTTAAAACCTCAAGTCTCTTTGCCTTGAAACCACACTCATCCTTACCAACAACTCCACTTACAACAGCAGCAACGGCTTCTCCTGCAATTGTTGCCTCTATCATGTAGGGAAAAACATTGTTTGTTCCTGTAGAAATTGGCATTATGGGTGTGTCATTACATGCCTTTGCGACAACTCTGTTTGTGCCATCTCCTCCAATAACTATCAATGCACCAACTCTCCCCCTCATTAATTTTGCTGCTTCGTATGTATCCTTCCAGTCCCCGTTAATCTTCATGGAAAGGAACTCAACATTAAACTTTGATGGGTCTTCCAGTGTATTCAGCGCTGTCTTCACGATACCAAAGGTGTCGGGCATAACAAGAAAATCTCTTATTCCAAACTTCTCAACTGTGGTAAGGAGTCTTCTTACTATACTTACCTTTTCCATGTTGTCAAAAACACTTGCCTGTGAAACTAATCTTCTTATGTCTCTTCCAGATTCAGGATTTGCTATTATTCCAACAATTTTTTTCATTTCACTTCCTTGATATTTATAATCTCTTCTGGTTTTTCTATGTAAGACTTCAATTTAAGGAGAAACCTTGAAGCTTCTGCACCATCTATAATTCTATGGTCAAAAGTGAGAGAAAGATTCATAGTTTTTGCTACCTTAATCTCGTTGTCTAAAACTCTGGGCTTCTCCACTATCCTGTTAATTCCAAGTATTGCTGCCTGAGGGGGATTTATTATCGGATTGAAGTAATCAACTCCAAACATACCCAGATTGGTTATCGTAAATGTGCCTCCTACAAAATCCACCTGTTTTAACTTTGCCTCTTTTGCCCTGCTAATAACATCTTCATAGTCCTTGATTAGCTCCTTCAAACCTTTTAGATTTACCTCTCTTATAACTGGGGTAACCAAACCAATCGGTGAATCAACAGCAATGTTTATGTTCACACTCTCGTATTCAACTATCTTTCCGTTTTCCAGTGCTGAATTGACATCTGGAAATTCACTCAAGGTCATAGAGATAAGTTTCAACAGAAGCACTGTATATGGAATTTTCATTGAATACTCTGACGATATATTCTCTCTTAGCTTTGACAGATTATCCATAAAAACTTCCATATTTACCGTAACATGCACTGCCTCTCTATAACTCTTGGAAAGTCTTTCGGATATGATTTTCCTTATCCCTACAACCCTAACCTCTCTTTTTACCTTCGGAAAATACTTCTCCTTTATGTATCTTTCTACATCCTCTACAGTTACCTCTCCACCTGGACCTGTTCCCTTGATATCCTTAATGTTTAGGTCATACTGCTCGAGTAAGACTTTTATTTCCTGATTAGAGCTCATTCTATTCCCTTTCTATGATGGCTATGGTTTCTCCAACATTAACTTCTTCTCCCTCTTTATGAACTATCTTTTTAAGGACACCTGCTTCTGGAGATTTTACCTCTGCCGTTATTTTCTCAGATTCTACCACTGCTATAACCTCATCCTTTTCTACCTTATCCCCCTCCTCTTTCTTCCACTCAACTATAAGCCCCTCCTTCATTGTCATTCCCAATTTTGGCATAATAACATTTACTTCCTTCACCATTGCCTCCTTTCCAAAGGATAAATTTCATTATGAAAAGGCGGGAAATTTCCCGCCTTTCTGTTCTCAATTAAACTTAAATCTCTACTATTCCTATGGTTTTCCCTTCTGAAATTTCCTCGTTCTTTTTGACTATAATCTTTAATTTTCCTGTTGCAGGGGATTTAACAGTAAGTGTCAATTTTTCTAACATTAATTCAGCAATCTCTTCCCCTTCTTTTACGAATTCACCATCCTTCTTATACCAATGTACGAGAACACCCTTTTTGTTACCTTCAGTTGAAACAATTGGAACTTTAATCTCCATTTATCACCTACTCCAGCATCTCTTTTACGATTTTTATAATTTTTTCCTTATCAGGTAAAACATGTTTTTCAAGAGCTCTACTGTAAGGAACTGGTATATCTGGATAAGCAAGACGTCTGGGTAGAGATTTTAAATTATTTCCTATTTCTTCTGATATGGTTGCAAGTATCTCAGAGGATAATCCATAACTTCTATAGTCCTCATCAACAACTAACAATCTTCCTGTTTTCTTGACAGATTTAAGAACAGTCTCTTTGTCAAGAGGGACAAGACTTCTCAAATCAATAACTTCTGGGTTTATATTTTCTTTTTCAAGTTCATTTGCTGCCCATAAAGCTTCATGTACCATTTTTGCAACTGCTACTATAGTAATGTCACTACCTTCTCTGGCCACATTAGCTTTACCAATTGGAATTGTGTATTCTTCCTCGGGAACCTCTTTAATTGCATCTTCAAGTGGAGTCATCCAACCGAGACCCATCAGACCTTTATGAAAGAAGTACATAACAGGGTTATCATCTCTTATTGCAGAAATCATCAAACCTTTTGCATCATAGGAATTGGAAGGAATGACAACTTTTAATCCAGGAACATGAGCAAATAGACCATAAAGACATTGAGAATGTTGTGCTGCATCACTATATCCACCTCCCATTGCCGTCATTATCACAACTGGCATTTTAACCTGTCCGTTTGACATATAATGAGCTTTAGCAATATGATTATAAATCTGATCCATTGTAACTCCAAAGAAATCAACAAACATTAACTCAACGATAGGTCTCATCCTTTTAGAGGCAGCACCTAAAGCTGCTCCAATGAAAGCTGATTCACTTATAGGTGTGTCTTTCACTCTTTCAGATCCAAATTTATCGAGTAAGCCTGTAGTCGCACCAAATATTCCACCATATTTTCCTACATCTTCCCCCATGACGAATATACTCTTATCCCTACTCATTTCCTGTTCTATAGCTTCTGATATTGCCTTATACATTGGTAATTTACGAGCCATTTTAATCACCTCCTGCGAAAACATTTTCTAAAGCTTCCTCAGGTTCTGGATAGGGACTGCTCCTTGCAATTTCAATTACTCCTTGGATTTCTTTTTCTATATCTTGTTTTATCTTCGCCATCTCTTCTTCGTTAATAAATCCCTTATCAAGAAGTTTTTTCTCAAATTTTGGAATTGGATCCTTAGCTTTTGCGAGTTCAAAATCTTTCTTTGGTCTATAGAGTTGTGGATCACCTTCAAAATGACCTCTTAATCTACTAACCTTAACCTCAATCAGACTTGGACCTTCTCCCCTTCTTGCTCTTTCGACGGCCTCTTTTGCAACCTCATAAACAGCAATTACATCTTCGCCATCAACACTTACACCAGGAATACCATAAGCTTTTGCTCTTTCGCTGTTCTTAGATATAGCGGTTGATTTGTCTTTCGCAACAGAAATTGCCCATTTGTTATCTTCTATAACAAATATTACAGGTAATCTCCATAAAGCGGCAAGATTCAAAGATTCATGAAAGGTACCCTGATTGGCTGCTCCATCTCCACCAACTGCAACTGCGACATAATCTTTCCCCTGCATTTTTGAAGCTATTCCAACTCCTATAGCCTGAGGAAAACTTGCTCCTACAATACCACTACAACTAAAATTCACATTTGCATCAAAGAGATGCATATGACCACCCTTTCCTCTTGACAATCCTGTTGCTTTACCAAAGATTTCACAGGTCATTTTCTTTAAGTTCACGCCCTTTGCAATTGCAAAATGATGAGCTCTATGGGTACCTATTACTACATCTTCAGGTTTCAAATGAACACAAATTCCTACAGCTGATGATTCCTGCCCTGAAGAAAGATGAAGCTCGCCGGGTATTGGACCAGCTGCAATATCAAAAACAGGTGTTTTTTCTTCATAGTAGATTTTCCCCAAAGTTTCCTCATAAGTTCTTATTTTTATCATTGTTTTGTACATCAATAAAAGAGTATTTTTTGAAATTTCACTTATTAGCATTTTTCACCTCCTCTAAAGATACTCTTTTGTTTTCTTTCGGGATACCCTTTGTTTTTGCTTACCTAGTATTCCAAAAATTCACTAATTATTAAAGTAATATCCTTTTTTCACCTCCTTCCCAAATATGTGAATTATAATACCCCAGCCCCAATAAGTAACTTTTCAAGGATATAATAGCATTTTTTTTAATCTTTCACAACTTTTGTATAAGTCCATAACAATCTATGAAATCCAAACAAAAGAGGGGCCATACAAATATGTAAGAAATCCCATGCTTACAGGATTGTTTATTTTG
>CAZNRO010000047.1:0-7450 GCA_964575745.1 uncultured Caldisericota bacterium
GGAACAAAAAATTCTACATCAAACAGATATAAAAATTCTGTAAGATACTTAACAAGAATTAGATCCAGCGATGATGAGGAAATATCAAAGGACCTTTTTTCTCTCCCTTCTCCACCCTTCTCAAACATAAGTGAGAAAAGAGCAAGGGATGCATTCTCAAAAAGTTCCTTGAGTGTCTTACCAAAGACTCTTATTCCAATATCTGCAGTGTGCGGGAAGAATTCATATCTCTTCATATCTCCCTTTCAAGGGCAAGGCCAGACACTCTATCCTCTCTGTCAAGTCTAATAACTCTCACTCCAGAGGCATTCCTACTCTGAATTGGAACACTTTTAACCTTTATTTTTATTATCTTCCCCTTCTCAGTTGTAATAACCAACCTTTCAGTTTCAGAGACAGATCTTACGGCTGAAACTCTATCATCTCCCCTTAATTTTATTCCCCTCATACCTTTCACACCCCTGTTTCTAAGTGTTATCTCAGAGAAGTTGATTCTCTTTCCTTTGCCCTTTGAGGTGATTACAAAGAGAAGCTTACCAAATCTTTCTATGTCAAAACTGGATATTGCATCGTCCTTTGAAAGCCTTACTCCTATTACTCCGGATGCATTCCTTCCCTGAGGTCTTACTTTGTTAATATTAAATCTTGCCATTAGCCCTTTCTCGGTGGAGACAACTATTGTCTCATCTCCCTTTACAATCCTTGTCCTCTTGACAAAATCTTCTTTCCTCAAATTGATTATCTTCAGTCCGTTCCTTCTTATGTTTTTAATAAGGGATAGGGGAACTCTTTTTATCCTTCCCTTCTTGGTAAACATTAGTAGATACTTTCCTTTGGTTAAATCACCCGTTAAAACACAGGTAACTCTCTCGTCTGGATCAAGGGATAGAAGAAGATGGACTGCCTCACCTTTACTTTCTCTTGAACCCTCAGGAATCTCATACACGTTGAGTTTATAAACCTTACCGAAATCTGTAAAAAATAGAGCAGACTTGTGGTTCGATGTAAAGAAGATATCCTTCAGGGAATCCCCTTTGCCAAGCCTTATTCCTTTTGTACCCTTACCACCCCTTCTCTGTATGGAGAAGTGCTTCATGGATGTTCTCTTTATATAACCTTCTTTTGTTAAAAATATAATTACCTCTTCATCTGGAATCATATCCTTTATGTCAATCTCTTCCCTCTCTTCAAGGCTTATCTCTGTCTTTCTCTTATCTCCAAATCTCTTCTTTATGTCAAGTAGTTCCTTTTCAATGACTGAGAGAAGTATGTCTCTATTTGAAAGAATCTTTTCTAAGAGAGATATCTTTTTCTCTTTATCTTTAATCTCCTTTAAGAGTTTCTCCCTCTCCAGAGAAACCAGTCTTGAAAGTCTCATATCCAGTATGGCGTTTGCCTGCTCCTCGCTTACCTTTAAAAGGGATATAAGTTTACTTTTTGCCTCTTTTTTATCCTTTGAGCTCCTTATGAGTTTTACTGTTTCATCAAGATTCTCTATGGCTATTTTTATCCCCAGGAGTAGGTGAATCTCCTTTTTCTCTTTGTTTAACTCAAAGATTGACCTTCTTGTAATTACCTCTTCCCTGAAGGAGAGGAATGTTGTTAGTGCCTCTCTTATGGAGAATAGCTTTGGTCTTCCAGCAATGAGGGCAACAAAGTTTACAGGAAATGATGTTTCAAGTTGAGTGTACTTGAAGAGCTTATTTTCAAATACATGTGTATCCACTTTTCTTTTGAGATCTATAACAACTCTTATTCCTTCCTTGGAAGATTCATCTCTTATGTCATCAATCTCCTTTAACTTTCCTATCTTAACCAGAGCAACTATCTTTTTTATAAGCTCAGATTTATTAACAAGGTATGGAAGTTCATAAATGATGTATCTTAAATGTTTTCCTACTCTCTCAAATCTTCCTCTGCCCTTTATTATTACCCTTCCCTTTCCTGTTTCAAAATAATCCCTTATTCCAGAAACTCCAACTATCACACCCCTTGTTGGGAAATCTGGACCTTTAAGCACCTTCAGTATCTCGTCAGTTGATGCCTCTCTGTTTCTAAGTAGAATTAAAAGGGCATCAACAACCTCGCTTATATTGTGGGGAGGAATATTTGTTGCCATTCCCACAGCAATTCCAGTTGCTCCATTTAAAAGAAGATTGGGAAACTTTGCTGGAAGTACTACAGGTTCGTTAAGAGAATTATCAAAATTTGGCCTCATGGGGATTGTCTCTTTCTCAATATCCTGAAGAAGTTCCATGGAAATGGGTGCAAGCCTTACCTCTGTGTATCGCATGGCTGCTGGTGGATCACCATCTATACTTCCAAAATTTCCATTGCCTTCCACCAGCGGATATCTTAAGGAGAAATCCTGCGCCATCCTCACAAGCGCTTCGTATATTGGGCTGTCTCCATGTGGATGGTATTTTCCCATGACCTCACCAACGATTCTTGCACTCTTTTTAAAGGCAGAACCTGGAAGATTTCCAACCTCTTTCATTGTGTAGAGAATTCTTCTCTGGACAGGCTTTAAGCCATCTCTAACATCAGGAAGGGCACGTGCTACAATCACGCTCATAGCATATGAAAGATAGGATTCCTTAAGTTCTTTTTCAAATGGAGATACTATCTCTTTAGACATCTAAATCTTTCACCTCCAGTGCATGATCTTCAATAAATCTTTTTCTTGGCTCAACCTTCTCCCCCATAAGGATGTTTATTATCTCTTCCGCTCTCATGGCATCAAGGATCGTCACCCTTTTTAAAATTCTTTTCTTTGGATCCATTGTTGTATTGAAAAGATCATCGGGATTCATCTCTCCAAGACCCTTAAATCTTGTAATCATAAACCTCTTTCCCTCTTCCCTTATCTTCTCCATCTCCTTTGATAGTTCTTCATCGCTATAGAGGTACTTAACCTCTCTACCAACCTTTAACCTGTAGAGAGGAGGAAGTGCTACATAAATATGTCCCTCCTCAATAAGTTCTCTCGCATACTTCCAGAAAAAGGCGAGAAGAAGGGTTTTTATGTGAGAACCATCCACATCTGCATCAGTCATAATTATGATCTTGTCATATCTTAGTTTTGTAATATCAAAATCTTCCAGTATCCCAGTACCAAGAGAGGCGATTATACTCTTTATTTCTTCATTCTCAACTAATTTAGCCACAGAGGACTTCATTGCGTTTAGTATCTTTCCTCTCAAAGGAAGAATTGCCTGAGTGACTCTGTCTCTCCCCTGCTTTGCAGAACCTCCAGCAGAATCTCCCTCTACAATGAAAAGCTCACTTCTCTTGGGATCATTCTCAGAGCAATCTGCCAGCTTCCCTGGAAGGGTTTCGTCAAAGAGTGCCTTTTTCCTGACAACCTCTCTTGCTTTCCTTGCCGCCTCCCTTGCTCTTTTTGCTATCTCCACCCTCTTAAGGATGTTTTTAAGAAGGGATGGATTCTTCTCAAGGATGAGGATAAGGTTGTGGTGCACCACTTTCTCAACTTCTTTTCTTACCCATGTATTGCCAAGTTTTGTCTTTGTTTGCCCTTCAAACTGAGGTTCCCTTATTCTTATGTTTATAATGGAAAAGAGCCCATCAGACACATCATCCCATACAAAGCTCTCTCCTTCTTTAAGAATGTTAAATTTCTTTGATTCCTCATTCAAAAATTTGGTTAAACCGCTCTTGAAACCTGAAAGGTGGGTTCCTCCCTCAAGGGTTTTGATGGAGTTGACAAAGGAGAGATTCTCCCCTTTCTGAGTCTTTGTATAGACAAAGGCAAATTCAAAGAAATATTCCTCGCCATCCTCATTAAAGTATATGGGTTCAAATAAGGGCTCTTTTTCCTTAACTATCTCCCTTAGATAAGAAAGTATTCCTCCTTCAAAGAAATATTCTTCTCTTCTATCACTTAACTCGTCAATGAAAACTATTCTTAAGCCTTTGTTTAAAAAAGAAAGCTCAAGCAACCTTCTCTTTACCTTCTCAGGATTAAATTCTACAGTCTCAAAAATCTCTGAATCAGGCTTAAATTCTATGTATGTACCTCTTTTTCCTTCTCCATCGTCTGAAACTTTGAGTCTTGTTAAGGGTTTACCTCTTGAAAACTCCTGATGGTATCTCTTTCCATCTCTATAAACTTCAACTATAAGATGCTCCGAAAGGGCATTAACAACAGAAATACCCACACCATGAAGACCACCGGAGACTTGATAGGCCTTACCCTCAAATTTTCCTCCTGCATGAAGTCTTGTTAGGGCAAGTTCTATCCCTGAAACACCATACTTTGGATGAATATCTGGAGGAATACCTCTTCCATTGTCAAGAACAGAGATTCTTCCATCTTTATGAAGGGTGACCACTATCCTATCACAGAAACCTGCCATTGCTTCATCAATGGAGTTATCAACTACCTCAAGAAGAAGGTGGTGAAGACCCTCCTCTCCGGTAGAACCAATGTACATTGCAGGTCTCTTTCTTACACCCTCAAGACCTTCTAATACTTTAATAAAAGATGCTGTATATTCGTTCCTCTCTTCCATATTCACCTCTTTAAAATAATCTTCACTTCTTTTATGACTTCTTCCCCCATCATTTCGTTCAATCTCTTTTTGATTTCGGGAAAAAGGAGTTTAAAGTTCTCTCCCCATGATGGGTGATCAACAAGTACAAATAAAACATCATTCTTTACCTTAAAAGGAGTAACGTGGGAGCTTATAGCCTCTCCGCATATCTTTTTCCAGTATAAAAAAATCAGGTTTTTTTTGACGTTCTTCTCATATCCTTTTTCAAAGAGATACTCATCAAGTACTTCTCTTAACTTCTTCAAGCTTTCCTCTCCTCATTAAAAAAGTGGAACCACTCTCCTTAAGTTCCACTGGAACAATTCTTTCATCAAAAGACGTAATCATCACCTGTTTTAAATTATACAACAAATGGGGCAACTTTTTAAGCTTTTCTTCATCCATTGTCTCAAATATATCATCCAATAAAATGATTGGATCCTCACCCCTTATCTCCCTCATTATCTCCCACACAGAGAAGATAAGATTCAAGGTAAACTCCTCCACCTCGCCCAAAGAGAAGAAGTTCTTTAAACTAAGCCCCTTTACATTGAAAAAGATGTCATCCAAGTGGGGTCCTATAAGGCTAAAGCCCCTCTCTATTTCTTCATCTCTTTTCTTATTAAGTTCCTGAGGAGTAATTAGTCTTGGTTGATAATCTATAGACACATCTATAAAACCTCTCTCGTCCATTTTCCTTTTTAACCTGATTAAAAACTCACTTCTCTTCTCCTGTATATATATTCCTTTTTCATACATCCTTTCATTCAATGTTGAAAGAAGCGTAGCAAGATAAAAATCATCTTTCTCCTTCATTTTTTTAAGAATACTGTTTTTTGCCTTAAGGATTTCCTGATACTGAAGAAGGTAGTCTTTATACTTATTATCCACTATGGAAAGAAAATCATTCATAAACTCTCTCCTGAGCTCTGGTTCCTTAAGGAGGATATCTTTGGTTCTAAAATTAAAAAAAACTATGGGAACAATACCCATTATCTCTCTAATACCTGATAGAGGTACTCCATTTTTTGAAACAATCTTTCTTTTATTTTTTGAAACTATCTCAATCTTTACTTCTCCACTCTTTCCCTCAAACTCCCCACAAAGATAAAAAGAGTCTTCTGGAAACATGGGTATATCATTTTCGCTGAGGCTGTTCATGGTCTTCCCGGAGGAAACATAATATATTGCATTGAGGAAATTTGTCTTTCCACTCCCATTGGAGCCTATAATCAAATTTATGCTATCGTTGAAATTTACAGAGATATCCTCTATGTTTCTGAAGGTTAAAATTTTTATGCTTTTTATAATCATTCAGACCTGTAGGGCATTATAATATAAAAGAAGTTTTCGTCCTTAAGACCTTTAAATGTAATCGGAGCTTCTGGATCAAATACAAGCATCTTAACTTTCTCATCATCAATATATTTAAGTCCTTCTATAAGTCTCTTTGTATCAAAGAAAATTTTAACTCCATTCTTTAAATTACCCTCAAAAATACCAATATTTTCCACACCTTCCCCAATCTCTGTGGAAAAACCGTAGAGTTTAAGGGTATCATCTACTTTCTCAAAGGTGACTTTCCCTGTTCCCTCCCTTGTTATTAAGTTGATTCTTGAAAGTGCTTTTATAAGTTCCTCTCTGTTAAGAATTACAAAATCGCTATTCTCTTTTGGAAGCACCATCTCATAATCAGGAAACTTTCCCTGACCAAGTCTTGAGATGAAATAAATCCTATCTCCTTCATAATAAAAACTCTTACCTGAAAAACCAAAGGTTATAGTATCTTTTTTCTCAAAAGATAAAACATTTATAAGCATACTTATACTCTGCTTTGGCACCAAAAATTCAAACTCACTCTCGTCTCTTTTAAAATCTCCATTTTTATACAGGGCGAGTCTATTACCATCTGTTCCCACAATTTTTACCACATCTTCTTTTATCTCAAAAAGAGCTGAAGTAAATTCTATTCTTGTTCTTTCAGGTAAACCAATGGCAAAATTTATCTTTTTTAATCCCTTTTTAATGTATTCGGTTTTAAAATCTATTCTTTTGTCTATATTCTCAATATTTATAAAAGGAAATTCATCATCAACTGTCCTTACTTTGTAAAGATTGTTTTTTGATTTTATCTCAATAAATCCCTCATTTACATCTATTATAAAAGTTTCATCAGAAAAAGATTTAACTATGTCTTCTATAATTCTTTCTGATACAAGAAACTCTGTGTCCTCTCCCTCGCAGTTAAAATAATAAATAATTCCTATCTCAAGGTCAGTTCCAATAATTTTTCCTCTTCCGTCCTTAACTTCTATCTTAACATTAGATAGAATCGGCATAGTTGGAGTGGTTCTCACAACTTTTCCTACGACTGATAATCCATCAATAAATTCTTTTTTATCAACTTTCAACATCTCTAATCCTCCTTCTAATATTTTTAAAAAAATAGTAAGATTAATAGCGCTGTTGAAAAAGTTTAAAAATATATAAAATCTTTATATAATTTAGTTTAAACATCAACATAGTTTTTAGTCACCTATTAACATTCTTCTTATTTCCTCAACAGCAGCTTTTAAATTCTCATCTTTCTTTAATTCTCTTTTTATTTTATCTACTGAATAAATTACTGTTGTATGATCTCTTCCACCAAATAGAGTCCCAATCTGTGGAAGGGAGAGATTTGTAAATTCCCTGATGAGATACATTGCAATCTGTCTTGGAATTGTATAATCTTGAGATCTCTTTCCTCCCTCTATATCTTCCACTGATATGGAGAAATAGGATGAAACAATACTTTTAATTTCTTCTGCGTCAATTTTCTTTTTCTCTATCTTCCCAAAAATTCCAGAGAGTATCCTTTTTGTAAAATCAAGAGTTATCTCTGAGTTATTTAAAGA